>JAUWVD010000128.1 GCA_030617585.1 Candidatus Methanophagales archaeon | reverse complement strand
GCCCATGCCCACTCCGTTCAATCCGAGGAAACCCAAATTACCTACGAATCCTGCTATGTCAGAGCTGAATGCTAAGCTGTAGCCCACGAGCACCCACTGGACACTGACCAGTACAAGCGCTAGAAATGCGAGTGCAATCATCGAAACAACGTTCTTACCTCGTACCATCCCGGCATAGAACAGACCTACGCCAGGCGTCATCAACACCACAAGGGCGGTTGAGACAAGTATCCATGCTGTATCTCCACTATCCAACATTTTTGTCTTGTATCACAGATAGCACATTCTCTTGGACCTCTTTTAAGAGTATTTGAGAAAATCGCATAAATAATCACAAAAGTTATGAAAAACCTTTCTTTTGCAAAGAAAGCTTTACCAAAGAAACATTTTAAAAAATAAAAAATGAGAGGGGAAAACCCCTCACAACGCTGCTTCGCCAGTCTCCCCTGTTCTAACTCGTATCGCCTCTTCGACTGGCAGCACAAATATCTTACCATCACCGATATTTCCGGTATAAGCGGTTTCACGTATGATTTTCACTACCTTCGCCGCATCCTCGTCTCGGACGACCAGCTCTATCTTTGTCTTTGGAACAAATTCCCTCACGTATTCGTCACCTCGCCACATGAGCTTTGCACCTTTTTGTCTGCCTCTTCCTCGTATCTCGGAAACACTCATGCTCACTATATTCTCTGCCTCTAACGCATTCTTCACATCGTCCAGCATCTCGAGTCTTATGATCGCCTCTATTTTCTTCATCCGCCTTTACCTCCTCTTTCCTGCTCGTCTTCTCCTATCTTATTACTCATACGTATTACTTTCGTCGGTCGTGCTGGTTCCGTGTACACGAAATCAGGGTACGTGACTATGCCGTGCTCGCTGATGTCAAGACCTGCAAGTTCCTCTTCCGGCGATACTCTTATGCCGATTGTCCGCTTGAGTATATAGAATAGCAGGAAGCCAGTGCCGAAAGCCCATGCGAAGTTCACGAATACACTTATGAACTGACATCCAAAGAACCCGGCATTTCCGTAGAACAGCCCGGTAACAAATGGCTCTGCAGTGGTGTAATTGCCGTATGTACCATCTGCGAACAAGCCAAGCGCGATCAGTCCCCAGGTTCCGTTGAAACCGTGCACCGGTATTGCGCCAACGACATCATCCACACCTTTTCGCTCAATGAACCAGAAGCCGTAGCAAACGATAAAGCCTGCCACTATTCCTATAACCACAGAAGCCCACGGAGCCACCCAAGCACAAGCTGCTGTTATCGCAACCAGACCAGCAACTGCGCCGTTAACGGTCATCACCACATCTGCTTTGCCGAACTTTTTCCAGGTGATGAACATCGCGGTCATTGCAGATGCAGCCGCAGCTAAGGTCGTGTTCACTGCTATCACAGATATTCGCAGTTCGTGTGCTGAAAGCGTGCTGCCCGGATTGAAGCCGAACCAGCCGAACCAGAGTATGAACGCGCCAAGCACTACAAACGCGACACTGTGCCCCGGTATTGGTATGGGCTTTCCGTCTTTTGTGTACCGGCCTATTCGCGGACCCAACAGTAGACATCCAGCGAGTCCGATATAGCCGCCGACTGCATGAACAACACCTGAACCCGCGAAGTCGAGTGCACCGTAGCCGCCGCCGAGTTTTGTCATGAAGTCCGCAGAACTCAGCCAGCCACCGCCCCATATCCAATGCCCGTAGATGGGATATATAAAAGCACAAATGACCACACTGTAGATGACGTATGTGCTGAACTTCGGCCGCTCCGCAATTGCACCGCTTACGATTGTCGCTGCTGTTGCACAGAAAACCATCATGAAGAACCAGGTTAGAGCTGTGCCGACATCGTATGACTCGCCTGCTAAGAAGAAGCCATCCGTTCCCACGAGCATATACGCGGAAGTGCCCATCATCAACGCAAAACCAACGGCAAAGAATGCAAGTGAACCCATAGAGAAGTCCACTAAATTCTTCATCAGCACGTTGGTAGTGTTCTTAGCCCTTGAAACGCCCGCTTCAAGCATTGCAAATCCCGGCTGCATGAACATCACAAGAAATCCGCAGATTAAAATCCAAACATAATCTACAGGCGCACCCGGATCCTCTTCAAGCGTAGTTGCCCCTGTTGGGTCTCCAGCCATTACTGCAGGTATTAGTGCCATTATCATGCTCAACATCACAAGCACAATAGCCAACCGTCTCACCGATATTTCTCTTTTTCCTATTTCCATTTTTTTCCTCCTGCTCACACATTGCTTAAAGACCTCTATTAGACTATTTGAGAACTCTGCACAAAAATTCATAAAAAGTATGAAAATGCAATAAAAATCTTCTTTACTCCAAGAAAAGTTCGTGATTTATCTAGCCTTATACATCTGATATAAACGCATCAATTCCTCTTCTGAGACTGCCTTCTTCGTATTCTCTGCCGCTATGCGAACCATTCTGAGAATGGCATCAGCCTCCTCTTTGGTAAGGCTAATACCGCGTTTCTCAAATACATACCGTATTGCATGTGAACCCGAATGCTTACCTATTACTATCGCCCGCTCAAGTCCAACCTCGCCAGGGGCAAACGGTTCGTATGTCAAAGGATTTTTCAGGATGCCATCTACATGAACGCCGGATTCATGAGCAAATATATCGCTACCCACAATTGGTTTCGAGACGGGAATAGTATGTAAGGATGCCTTTGCTACGTATTCCGACAACTCATGAAACCGTGCGGTATCAAAGCCGAGGTCGGTGCCTGCGATATGTTTGAGTGCCATAACCACTTCCTCAAGTGCTGCGTTTCCCGCTCTTTCTCCGAGTCCATTGACAGTAACACTGGCATATCTTGCACCTGCTTTGACTGCCGCCAGGGTATTTGCCGTTGCCATTCCAAAATCGTTGTGACAGTGTATCTCTATGTCAATATCTATTTCCGTCCTCAATTTGTTTATGACATCTGATGTTTGAAATGGGTCAAGGATACCAACAGTATCGTCAAATCTCAGCCGGTCTGCACCACAATTCTGAACTAACCGGGCAAATTGCATAAGAAAATCTTCTGCGCTTCTTGTGGCATCCACAGCACCAACACATACATAAAACCCCTCTTCTTTGGCATATTCAATAACCTTTTTAGTCTCTTCAAGCACCCAGTTTCTACTCTTGTTGAGAATATATTTCAGGTGAATATCCGAAAAGGGTACAGCGATAGAAACCCTTTTAACACCACATTCCGCAGACGCTTTAATATCCGCAATTGCTACGCGATTCCATGTGGATATCTCGGCCTTGAGCCCCAGCCCGATAATAGCTTTTATCGTCGCTTGCTCGTCATTACCCATAGCAGGAATACCCGCTTCTATCTCTTGAACTCCAATCGCATCGAGCATTTGAGCAATATGCAACTTCTCTCCTCGATTGAATACTACTCCTGCACTCTGTTCACCGTCTCTTAAGGTTGTATCGTTTATGATTGTTTTATTCATCCTTCACACCTTCCAGTGGATTCATGCATGCAAAGCACCACTTTTATCAAAAATTTCCAGCGTATATATATTTTTTAAACATTGTATTTACATCTGTTCTCTAGTCGCTTCTGTGCTTACCTGATTCGCCTCTAACCATATCCAAATGCGGATTACTAAGCCATCCGCTTTTTGCTTTATCTCTATTGTCAAACAGCGGCACAAAGGGTTTTATATCGATGAGTGGCGTCCCGTCCAAGATGTCAACTTCGCGGATTTCCAGTTTGTTCCCTCTCACTTTCTCCAACCTCACGACAGACAACCCGATAGGATTTGGTCTTTTGAAATGCCTTATTGAGAAAATCCCATGCTGTTCGTCTTCTAAAAAAGGTGTTGAAATCAATGAACAGCCATCGGAGAGGTGAAAATGGTAAATAAGGATAAGATGCGAAAATCCTTCTATATCCTTGAGCCCCGCGGCATATTCAGGGAATACATCCACCTCACCCTTTGCGTCTTTTGCAAACACGCCTTGAACTGGTGCTCCTTTTTTATCTCTGAATCCCGTGTGTATGATTCCAATTGGTCTGTATATCACCATATCCTTATCCGCTTTCATTTTACTTTCCCCCTCCTTTAGTTTTTACATTGAACTAAACTAATGTTTTTCTTCTTTCCATTTTATTTTTCATCACCGATACGCAAGAATATACCTCCCCAAAAAGTTTGCAAAGAGCCGATTCGACAATTCACGGTAAATATCCGCTTTT
>JAUWVD010000062.1 GCA_030617585.1 Candidatus Methanophagales archaeon | reverse complement strand
TATTCATTGTTTACCTCATTAAAACTTCATTCCTTATAAGATTTTCTGTAACGCAGTAACCCCCAATACAGAACTTTAGAAAAGCACTGAGGAAAGAGCGATTGATGGAAAAAGTACGCAAGCATGCTAGTGCTGCGAGTTACCGTGCGTGCTGAACCTATAGAATCACTCTTCATGGCAATCTTAGTGGGGCACGAAAAAGAGAAAAAAAATTGCGTAGGATAATAGAGGAACTTGAGCAAACCAAATCCAGATATTGGAAAATGCCCCTATTTTTAAAAAAAAATAATATCCCGCCATATAGCCAAGATAACCAAATTCTATGACAGCTTTGACTTATTGCCTATACCTTCTTTTTTGCCTATGAGTAAAATTGCAAATGACACGTAATCCGTAATTCGTAATTCACGACTGAACGTAAGACAGTCCCTATATCCTCTTATACCACTTAACCACCCTAAAAATAGCGAAAGAGATGAGCAGAGTCAATATAACCCACACGATTTTCAGGTTACTCGCTTCTCTGCCCTCTTTCACCGACACGTTCCAATCGTGAAAGAAAGCAGCATAGAAAAACGAAGCTATTTCAGCGTTCTCTATTATTACGCCCGCTTCTCTGTTATGGATAGAATTAGCATTCCAGTTCAGTGATGTTATAATCACTTTCCGGTCATCGATGATTAAGCCCTTGTTATGTATTTTCACCAGCCCCAAGCCATTTAAATCAGCTAATTCCGCTTCTAAATCCAAATTCTCTGCCTGCGCTACCTGCCTCAGCCACAAAATGACCTCGTCATTATTGTTCGTCCCAGCTAAATATTTGGAGTCCAGCAGCACTTTAACTTCACAGCCTCGTCTTGCAGCCTCTATTAACGCGAATATGAATGGGTTGTCCGCGTCAGCCCAGAATCTGCTAGTTGAGAACTGCTGCACAAGAATACTCTCTTCTGCTTCGTCTATTGCACCCCGTATCGTCTCGTTACTCATGGCTGTATCAGGCGCTAAAACCGGGAGCAGAGTATAATTGCAATTCAGTGTAAGAGGCACAAAAATGGGTATGTAAGCGCTTTTGGGTACGTCTCGACTAATGCTTTCGGTTTCTAACCCCGCCTGTAAATATCCTTCGCCACGCTGGAAATCGTCTACAAATACCGCTTTGAAGTAACTCGCCACAGCTTGATCTCTTATAACTATGCCCCAGCCACGGTTTCCGAATGTGTTATTATACGGTATCCCGGTATTTTTCCAGTTTTCGGTCATTATAATGGTTGTTTCGCGGTCAATAACGACGTACTTGGCATGGTTTATGAACGGATCGTTGGCAAAACGAACTTCCCCACCTCTTGCTTTTATCTTCGCTGCAATATATAGTTCTTCATCATTAATCCCGCCAATCGGGTTACCATCAAGCAACAGAAACACGTTCACGCCTCTGTCTAAGGCATCCAAAACGAGGTCCATGAGATATGGGTTTTCAAACTGATACAGATTAATATACATGGATGATGAAGCGTTATCCAGCTCGCTCTGCAAAATAGTGTAACTGCAATCAGGCGATAGGAACGCGGTTACTTCACCAAAACCGTGGATAATTTCGGGTGGGAAATAAGAAGCGCCAAAAGGTAGCAAAATCCAATCCTCGCTCTGGTCTGTATCTTTAACGCCCTCTCGTTTGTATACCATTCCCTCTCTCGGACTCTTCAAAGGCTCACCTTGCCAACCAGACTCTTTGTTTCCTTCTTTGTAGTGCGAATCACCATATATAACAACATCCACCGTCCCCCCGCTCTTATCTTGTAGTATTACTTCATCGCCACTATTACGTAACGCGAAACTGCCTTCTGCTTGCATTTGCCGCACTTTAGTGTCCGAATCAAAACCATATTCAAAATCCGGAATAATGCCTTTACTGGTAATGCTACTCATTTGCGCTACAAATACCGATGCTGTTCTCGTGACGTATACTGTCTGATCAGGGGCAATACTAAAAGAGGGGAATATGATTGTTCCTTCATTATCTGTTAGGTTCCAGCCTTCGATATTAATGGAACGAGTCCCGAAATTACTTATAGCAACGTATTCGTCCAGCTCGTTTTTCGTTGCTGTGTTCGGGTAAATCGCCGTTATCTGCAAATTTGATTTAGCTGATGAATGAACAAAGCCACCTTGTGTCGCGCTTATAGAAATAGAGAATAGGAAAAGAAGAGCGAATATAAGTGTTGCAACGGCATATGCATTATTAGGCGCTGTTTTTTCGGGCATTTGCTATAATTGTATATAATGTATAACCTCCACGTATTTAATTTAGGACGCAGATTTACATGGATTTACACGGATTTAATTTCTTCTGTGTTAATCAGCGTTAATCTGTGTCAATAATTGATTTTATTTTGTTTTGTTCTGTTTTGGAAATCGGTGTACTCTTGTGGTTAGCGAAACGAACTAAGTTATGGTGGTGATGTGCACGATACTAATGGTAAGTAATCTGCACCATATTCTATACCATCAGAAGAATATACGACATTAGGAGAATAGTATGGGCGTGTATCTCCAAGTCCATCGCCATTCCAATCTTCGCCCGTATAATCAGCCCAGTAGTTCCCGCCAAGATAGGGACCACCAATGATATTTGTACCAGATGTTTTTATAATGTTCCATCTGTTGTATCCGTCATCGTCCCTAGCATTATTCGTATTGTTGAAGTAGTTGTTGTAGATCCTGTTGTCGTGCGAGGAGTGGAGGTGAATGCCGGCATAGTAGTACGTTGCGGAGTTGTTCGTGACGGAGTTGTTCGTAATGGTGTTGTTGCATGAAAAACGCAGATTGATGCCGTCGTACTCGTTCGAGAAAACGGTATTGTTAGTAATAGTATTATTGTTGCTCGAACGATACAGGTAGAAGCCGTAGCCGTTGTACGAGATGGTATTGTTAATAATTGTGTTTTCGCATGATGCATTCAGCGATATTCCGATATGGTTATTCGACACATTGCTATCTGTAATGGTGCAGTGATCCACATCAGAGCCAAGATATATCCCGGCATTAGGCTGGTTAGTAGCATTCATGATTGTAAATCCGCTTATATTTACATAATCCGCAGTCACCTCAAAGACATGGTCACTTCTGCTTTTCGCACGAATAAAAGTTGATTGTGAGCCGTTTCCGGATCGTATGGTTAAATGACTCACGTTTACATTCACGTTCTCTATGTATGATCCATTTGTTACTATTATCGTGTCGCCTGCGCTCGAGATGTTTATCGCATCTTGAATCATTGTGAAATTAGCGCTGCCGTTTTCTGTTACATACCAGGTCACCGCAGATGATGTGCCCGAAAAGCATAGAAATAAAAATAAAATCGCGGCACAGATGATAAAAATCCACCATATCTTTTCCCGCATCTTGCTATCTATCACCCACCCACCTAAAATAATACATTTTTAAGTTCTCCTTTTGTTTCAAATCATGTATACTTGTCACTTAGAGCATAAAAACTTTTCGCTTTTTTTCAACTCAAAAGGCGTATTTATGTTTCGAAAGGTTTTCAACTCGGGGTCTATCTCTCGTATCCGGTTTACCGGTAAGAAGCAAACATCTTTAAGCTGCGAAATCGCATGATATATCATCGCATCGCCCCTTTTTACCGTGTCCCTTATCGCAGCTAGCATCGGTTCTCTCCGATATACAGCATGTAACGGCTCCAGCATCTCGTTTTCCCATCGCGGCACTACTGCGTCATAGCCCGTAGAGGCAATCTCAAATAACAATTTCACAACGCTTTCCGTTACAAATGGCATATCGCATCCAATGACGAGCGAATATGCAAAAGAAGCCTGTTCTAAGCCGGATAAGAAGCCCGCGAGAGGGCCAAAGCCATTCAGAGTGTCAAAAGCAAAATTGATTTTATCATGTACTCTTGCACTGATTTTTTCGCCCTGCTGCTCGTCTCGTGCTGCAACTATTATCTCATCTGCCAGGTCCGAGATATTATCAATAGCATGCTGTATAAGCAATTTGTTATCTAACATGGCGAAGCATTTATCGAACGAATGGAATCTACGACCTTGCCCGCCTGCCAGGATGAGTACTGTCTTTTGCATTTCCAGTTATTTAATACTACGAGATTACACAGATTTAAACCGCTTGCATCTGTGAACTGTGATTTTTTGCGAGAAAGCATAATATTTGATAAATGGACGCAGATGAACGCAGATAATAAGGATTTAAAATATAAGGTTTAGTTGACGGATGAGGTTATTAATTAGAATCTTCTATCGAGTTTATAATAACTCGGGTTTATTATGTTATGGTTTTCTGCGTAAATCTGCGTCCTAAATTAAATTTATACTTAGGGTAGAAGTTATACTTTACTAAATTATTTAACAAAAGAAAATGCTAAGAAAATTAGTAACAGAGGGATTAAAGACATGCAAAAAGAAAGTGGCCATTTGGTTTTCGGTGGCGTGGACGCAGTAGAGTTGGCAGAGACATATGGGACACCACTATACGTAACAGATGAAGATATTGTGCGGGACAATTTCAGGCACTATAATAGCGCTTTTGAATCGGCAGACAAGTATTACGCAGTAAAAGCGAACGGTAATCTTGCGATATTGAAGATATTAGCGAGCGAAGGAGCAGGTGCTGATGTGTTTTCCGGTGGCGAACTCCAACTCGTGATGTTAGCAGGCATACCCCAGGACAAGATACTATTCAATGGCAATTCGAAAAGCGAAGAAGAATTAAGTGCCGTGGTAGACGCTGGCGTCAAGGTATCAGTGGATTCGCAGGACGAAATGCGCACATTATCAGCAATAGCCGTTGCAATGGATAAAGAAGTGGAAATTGCAATACGGGTGAACCCCGATGTATCACCAAAGGTAAATCCAAAGATAGCAACAGGTCTACGCGAATCGAAATTTGGCATCCCCTTTTACGATGTGATCGCAACATGTGAAGATGCGAAAATGCTGCCGAACATCACTCTTACTGGATTACATTGTCATATAGGGTCACAGATATTAGACGTGAGCGTATTTAGTGAGGCGACAGAGAAGATGATGAACCTCGTAGAGGATTTATATGCGCGAGGGATGGAACTCGAATTTGTGGACCTCGGTGGCGGACTGGGAATAAGCCACCGTAAAGAGGAGAAGGCGCCGACGCCAAATGATTTGGCTGATGCTATATTGCCCACGTTTGATGCTAGGTTGGACTCGTTGGGCATAAAGCTGAAGTTGGTCTTAGAGCCCGGCAGGTCTATCGTTGGTCCCGCCACAATATTATTGAGCCGGGTAAACACAGTAAAGCAGGCCTATAAAAATTTCGTGGCTATAGATGCCGGATTTAACCTGTTCATGAGGCCTGTGATGTATGATGCGTATCATGAAGTGGTAGTGGCGAACAAGCTAAATGAAGAAGCTTCGGTATTATGCACTGTAGTCGGTCCTGTATGCGAATCGGGCGATATAATAGCAAAGGATAGAATGCTGCCGGAAGTTGAGCGCGGCGATTTAGTCGCCATATTAAATGCTGGCGCTTATGGGTTCTCCATGAGCTCGCAATACAATGGTCGTCCGAGATGTGCGGAAGTATTGATTTGTGATGGTAAGGTGGACGTGATAAGGACGAAAGAAAGCGTTGATGATTTGATAAGGAATCAGGTGATCCCAGCAAGGTTAAAGTAAAAATGGAAAAGCATTTATATATCTAGATATATTATTTGTTATTGCTCATGACAGAAGAAATGGATAAAGTGCCAAGGTCCTTTTTGAAAGCGTTGGCCGATTTTAACAGGGAAAGAGAAATGGTTTTCAAAGAGTTCGATGAGATACAAGACAAATATTCAAAGGGCGAAGATATTGTAGAAGATTTGAAACGGTTTAAAAGCAAAAGACCCGGCATTTTTGTGGTGATTGATGACCTCTTCCATAAAGCGGTGGAAGTTGAGGATAAGCTTGACCAAGAGCGAGTAAAGGAAGAAGAGCGTGAGGTTATGCGGGAGTTTAAGGACCGGTTCTCGGATTTAGAGGAAGCGATCGATTTACTTGTTCTTGAAGAATTGGTAGCAAGCAGATAAGTATAGTTTTTGAACAAACTAAAATCAATTATTGACACAGATTAACGCTGATTAACACAGAAAAAATTGAATCTGTGTAAATCTGCGTCCTAAATTAAATTTATAGGTAGAAGTTATACGTTATATACAAGAAGAAATAGCTTCAAATAGCTTCCTAACTTGCGTCTCCGTTTCTTCACGCGTACCGTCATTATTTATGATATAATCAGCAAATCGCCGCTTCTCCGCCAGTGGGATTTGCAATTCGACCATTCTCCACGCCTCTGCCTTTGTTATTCCATCGCGTTCCATCAGCCTTCTTATCTGCGTATCTGCATTGGCATAAACAAGAATAACCGTATCGAATTCCTTTTGAACGCCCGTTTCTATTAACAAAGGGACATCAATAACCACAATGGCATTTGGCGCCATCTTCTTTATCGCCTCTATTCTCTCTGTGCACTTCCTTCTTACTTCCGGGTGTATTATCTGCTCTAAAATCTTGCGCTTACTGGAATCATCGAATACAATACCGCCCAGCTTCTTTCTGTCTATCTCTAAATCGTTTCTCAATATATCTTTACCAAATACATCTACTATCTTCCACCATGCTTTTGTACCTGGTATTACCGCCTCCCGGCTCAGGAGGTCACAATCAATCACGAAAGCGCCGAGGTTCATGAATGTATTTAACACGAG
>JAUWVD010000169.1 GCA_030617585.1 Candidatus Methanophagales archaeon | reverse complement strand
AAAGCAAAAAAACAAATGTTCTTTTGGTAAAGCTTTTCTTTTTAAGAAAAGGTTTGTGTAAATCTGTGTCATAAATTAAATTTATAGGTGGAAGTTATACGTTATATACAACAAGCTTATTACGGATATATCGGTAATCACGGGCGGTATCGTATCGGCCATGAACTCTTTTGGATAGATCAGCTTTTCGCAATGGTTGCTTTTTGCAGATACAAATATCAACCTACGCGATACAACGGTTTGCGAAAGATTAGCGAGTGCTGCCGGGACTTTATTCAAATCAGTGCAATAAATAGTATTTGCGTGTTCTACTGTTACTCGTGGTGTTACATTGTCTGTTGTATTAATTAGCTTCGGTGGATAATCTGATGTGACATTCAAAATGCTATCGGCATCTTTAAAAAATGCAGAAAGCGAACAGACGGTATTTTTATATGGATAAAGTACTAAATTCAATTTGGTTGTAAATTTCTCTCTGTTTATATTCTATCAATCATGATTGTATAATATATGCCAAAGAAAGATTATTACGAGATACTCGGTGTTAGCAGAGACGCCACCGATAAAGCGATAAAGAAAGCATATCGGAAGCTGGCGAAGCAATACCATCCGGACACATACCAGGGAGACAAGAAAGAAGCAGAAGATAAGTTCAAAGAGATTTCAGAGGCTTATGAGGTGCTGATTGACACGGATAAACGTACGAAGTATGACCAGATCGGGTCACGGGTTGCGGATGACGCTTTTGGACCAGAAGGTTTCGATTGGTCTCACTTCACGCACTCGCAGGATGTAGAGGACATCTTTGGTAGTGCCATATTTGATTCGTTCTTCCGGTCTCCGTCTAGTCCCGGATTTGAGGGTAGTGGCGGCATATTTGACACTCTCTATGGCGGTGGGGAAGGCATAGAAAGAGCAGCTCGGGGTGCTGATGTTCGGTTACGGTTGGACATCACACTCGAAGAGGCTGCACGGGGCATAGCGAAGAGGATAGAAGTTCCGATGTCTCGACCATGCAAGGCTTGTGGTGGTTCCGGAACACGTTCTGGTAAATCTGGTGTGTGTCCTTATTGTAAAGGTACCGGTCAAGTGCGAAACGTTCAGAGCAGAGGCGGTACCCGTGTGATAACCGCTGCCATCTGTCCACAGTGTAAAGGCACCGGGAGAGCCACCTACGACCTTTGCGAGGCATGCGGCGGTGCCGGTACGACATCAAAGCGGACGAAGATAGAGCTTAAAATCAAGGCAGGTGTAGCTACAGGCTATGAGATAACGGTACCTAGAGCAGGCAGCCCGCCTGCGGCCCAACTTGGCGGGGAACCGGGCAACCTATATGTGGTCTTAAACGTTTTACGGCATCCGATATTTGAGCGGCAAGGCGATGACCTCTATATAAAAACCCCGATTTCTTTTACTCAAGCAGCCTTAGGTGATGCTGTTATGATCACGACACTAGAAGGCAAGCATGTGAAGCTAAAAATACCGACAGAAACGCAGACAAACACCAAACTTCGCTTGCGTGCCTTGGGAATGCCGAAACTCGATGCTGTGGCTCATGGCGATCTCTATGTGGAGGTAGTCGTGCAAACGCCGCGGAATCTTACTGATAAGCAGAAGGAACAGTTACAGCAGGTGTTTGCGGGTGCTTAGGTTCTTTTTGCACCATTTTATTGTATATACAGTATAACTTCTACATGCTTAGTTTAGTTTAGGACGCAGATTTACACTTTTACCACTGCAAATTTTTTTACACCATTTATTGAGCAATTTCTATTTATGTAAGAAAAACTATATATAATTATGGATGAGCGAATAAGAAGATGTCTGGAATGCGGGTCTAAAAACATAGTGACCGATCCTAAACACGCGGAACTATACTGCGCTGATTGTGGTATGGTAATAGCGGAGAATATCGTGGATCTTGGACCCGAATGGCGTTCGTATGACGCAGAGCAAGCTTCTAAAAGGGTGAGAACAGGACCACCCATGAGTTATAGAGTGCATAATAAAGGGTTGAGTACGCCTACGCCCGGATCACTCACTCGTTCAAAGAGATTGCGAGGGGTAATAGCTATGGACAGTAATGAAAAGACCCTTTCCTTCGCTCTCGGTGAGATAGATAGAATGGCTTGTGCTCTTAATCTACCGGGCGATCTCCGAGAGACAACGTCATTGTTATACCGAAAAGCGGCGAAGCGGCGTTTGATTAAAGGACGAAGTATAGAAGAGTTGGCTTCGGCGATGCTTTACATTACTTGCAGGCAGTATGGGATACCACGAACATTGAAAGAGATTGCGGCTGTATCAAGAATGCCGTTGAAGAAAATAAGGCGAGCGTATATATTCCTATTACATAAGTTGGAAATAAAGCTTGCTCCTGCTGATCCCGTGTGCTACATCCCTCGTTTCTGCTCCGAGCTGGGATTGAGTGATGTGATAAGAGAAAGAGCAATAAAAATAGTATCCGAGGATAAGGAAACGATAGCAGCAAAAGGGTGGACACCCACAGGAACAGCCGCTGCGGCTATATACCTCGCATCTCTTTTAAGTGGTGAGTCTGTGGAGGAAAAAGATATGGCTAAGGTTGCGGGGACAACTCCTGTTACTATCCAAAATAGGTATAAGGAGTTGGCCAAGAAGTCGAAGTTAAATACCCTTTCTTCGCATGCTATTCAAAAGGGTGAATCTTTTGTGGCCGCGATTGTTTGAAAATGAACACAAGTAATTAAGGTTAATAGGGATGGGAGAGCCAATAGTTTATTAAAACCTGATTACTATTCATGAATTGTTTTCTCGTGAAAATCTGTGTAATCTTGTGGTTTGCTAAACAAATACAAATTTAAAAAGTTTTTGAAAGAAAGGTTTTTACATAACGATACTATATAAATAATGAGGTAATACTTAGAATGCTGGAAGAAGTAGAAGGCGTAATAGAAAAAGATATTCGACCGCTTTTAGAGATGCAAGGCGGAAGTATAGAACTGGAGGGTGTGGACGACGACGGCGTGGTGAAGGTGCGGTTGACAGGCGCATGTGCAGGCTG
>JAUWVD010000090.1 GCA_030617585.1 Candidatus Methanophagales archaeon | reverse complement strand
GAATGATGCTGTGATTAAACAATTCCCTTTTCTTTTTTATTGTATATACCGTATAACTTCTAACTATAAATTTAATTTAGGACACGGATTTACACGGACTTTCTAAATTTAAGTTTGACAGTGTTGATCTTTATAATCTGTGTCACTAATTGATTTTCACTCGCTCCTATCCATACCACTCGCCTTCTTCCGCTCAGCCAATCGCCGTATCAACCCAAACCCCTTATCATCTATCGCCTTCACCTCAATGTAGCCCTTAGCCCGAGCCCCTTTAACTAGCTATTCACCTTTCTCCGAGCGAACAAAAACCGTTGACCAGCCCTCTTCCGAGCCTACCGAGCCCACGGAAATGTCCGCGAGTTCCGCAGTAAAATCCATACAAATCGAGCAGCCATCGCCCACATAATCTTTAATATCCACTAACGGGATACTATGTTTCTCCTTCGCATAGACCGAGAAATCCTTACCCTTTATGTCGCACTTGCTCACATTTTCCAACTTGGTATATTTCTCCGCGATGTAATCCAGCAACTCCTCCCTGAAATTCTCCATACAGAACAATCCGATCACCAATTTCAGCTTATCTATGCCCACGTCATAAGGCTGCTCAGACATTTGGACTTTTCTTAAACCCTGGATTTGGCATGGCAGCCCCACAAACCCTATCGCAGTATGACCTTCTTCTATTGCGTCTCTAACTCCTATTACGCTTGGGTAAAGTGTATATTTCGTGCCGGCACCAGCCTTCAAATCTGCGCCATTCGTTGCAACTTTCGTTTTCGGGCGCCATTGATCATCCGCAGCGGTAATCGCAGCGCAATCTAACACACCCTCTTCTAGTGCATATGCAAGCAGAGCGCTAACCGTACCGCCATCCTGTCCTGTTATATCACTCTTTTTTGACTTGACTGCATAACAGTTGCGATAAACACCAAGTACATCCTCCTGTACCGCGCCAAATATCCTACGCTCTAGCTCGGGCAGAGGCAAGGAAGTCCTGGGACATAGAGTATAGCAGAGCCCACATACAGTGTCATAGTCCTCACTAAACTCAGGTGCTTCCTCGCTTTTACTGTCTCCTATTTTTATCTTATCGCAAAACGCTGCGCATGTGCCACAAAGACAGCAAATCCGCTTAGACACGACTTCGCGGTTCAAATCGGAAAACCCGCGTTCTAAAAAGGTCGGTAACCGCACATATTTCCGCTCTTCCATTGCCAATCCGGCTGTTTCTTCTACCATCTTATTCACTTCACCCCCGCCTTTTCCCTCAGTTTCACGTAATCTTCTTCCACCCTCGTCTGTATCGTTGCGATAGTATCATCGTTAAGATGCTTGAACCGCCCTTGCTTTTTTAGATACTCTGTTACGGGTTTCAAGTCCGGTAAATCAACGCTTAAGTTGTACTCGCCGTCAATCACTTCATAAAGTGGAAATACACCCGTCTCCACTGCCAGACGACCCAACTCTATCGTTATATCTGTCGGAGACCGCCAGCCAGTAGGGCAGACAGACAATATGTGTATATACGCCGGCCCGTCCATTTCCGCTCCCCGCTTCACTTTAGCCATCAAATCAAGTGGATATGAAGGAGATGCAGTCGCAACATATGGGATATTATGTGCAACTGCGATTTCAGGCATGTTCTTCTTCCATGTCACCTGCCCTATGCTGCTCTTCTTACCTACGGGCGCAGTAGTCGTCCATGCACCGTAAGGTGTAGAGGAAGACCTCTGTATGCCCGTATTCATATAAGCTTCATTGTCATAACAAACATATAAGAAATCATGCCCGCGTTCCATTGCACCGGACAATGCCTGTATGCCTATATCCGTAGTGGCGCCGTCACCTCCGAACCCGACAAATTTAACGTTCTTATCTGGTATCTTTCCTTTTCGCACCCGCACTTTATATGCTGATTCTATACCTGACATCACTGCTGCTACATTTTCAAATAGCGTATGTATCCATGCCATTTGCCATGACGTTTGTGGCAATAACGATGAGAAAATCTCTATGCAGCCCGTTGCGGTAACGATTATCACATTTTTACCCAGGGCTTTACAGACATATCTAACCGCAAGTGCCTCTCCACACCCTATACAGGCACGGTGCCCGGGAGCGAAGTTCTCTTCTGTTGTAACCTGCCTCGGCACAAACAAATCCTCTTCTTTCTCCATCTCTATCTACCCCCTCCTTCCCTTACACCGATAATCTCTGTTTCAACTTCCTCGCCCCGCTCTATTGCCTTCACCTTTTCCTGTGCTTGCGTTACCATATACTTAAATTCCGAAATCTGTATGTCCCTGCCGCCGAGACCAGCAATGAATCCCACTATCTTCAGGTCTTCTCGTTTGTTATACAATGCCGATTTTAACTCCGAGCAAACAGGACCACCCATTCCAAAGGATATTGCACGGTCTAAGACTACCAACAGATCTAGCTGCTTTACTGCTTCGCGAAGCTCTTTAAATGGGAACGGTCGCCACAAACGCAACCGTATAAGACCAACATCTATGCCTGCTTCTCTCAGTTCATCCACTGCGAGCATTGCAGTCTCACTACAGCTACCCATTGTCAAGAGCGCAATTCTCGCACCGTCCATCTTATAGCTCTCCACAGGCGAGTAATGCCGTCCGAAGATCTCGCCAAATTCGTCCCAGATCTCTTGTATTTTAGGTCTTGTATTGTCAAAAGCCACATCCTGCGCCTTTTTCGTCTCCGGATATATGAACGGCGGGCCATAACAGCCCATGCTCACTGGCTTGTCCGGATCTAACACGAAAGGGTGCTCGTAATCAGGAATAAAACCCGCTACTTCTTCTTCTTCCGGCAGAACCATGTCCTCAATTACATGAGAAAGATAAAATCCATCTATGTGCACCATCGTTGGGAACAGAACGTCTTTATCCTCGGCTATCCTGTATGCGCATGTTGTAAGATCGAATGCTTGCTGATTGTTCTCGGCAAACATCTGGATCCAGCTTATGTCGCGAAGTGCCATCACATCCGAATGGTCGCACCAAACGGAAAGCGGAGCCGACAATGCTCTGTTCGCCGCCACTGCGACCACAGGCAACCTCATCGAAGAGGGTATATACAACACCTCGTGCATTAGCTCCAGGCCCTGACCCGCGGAACATGTAAAAACACGCGCCCCCGCTGCAGAGGCACCTACGCATGCACTCATTGCTGAATGCTCTGATTCTACACATATAAAGTCTGCATCCAGATCGCCGTCTGCGACCATCTCCGATAAGCGTTCTACAATATGCGTCTGTGGTGTGATTGGATATGCTGCAATGACATCGGCGTTTGCCATTCGAACCGCTTCGGCAACGGCAAATGAACCTTCTAAACCCACTATCTTTCCTTTTGTCATCTTCTCTAAAAACCCTTTCTCTAAAAAAGTTTTAAAAGCTTTACCAAAGAAACAATATACGGTTTATATAAAATAACTTTCGTATTCTATTCCTCTTTCTCTTCGACCATGCTTATTACGCTTCTTGGGCACTCATGTGCACAGATTCCACAGCCCTTACAATAATACAGATCGGCTTCGAAATAGCCTTCTTCATCTTCATGGATGCACGCTTCCGGACAGTAGATATAGCATAGCCCACATTTTATACACCTTTCGTTCTCGCGAATCGGTCTCTCCGATCGCCAATCACCGGTTTTATAAGACGATGCATTTCCCGGCTCTGTAACTACAAAGCCGATTTCTAAATCTTTCCAGCCTAATCCTTCTCCTCCCATCTTGCTTACCTCTTTTCAATAATAATAAATGCACATATACTTTATTAAATTTCAAGATTTGCTTAGCTCACTACCGCCCCCGCATACGCTTCCTTCATCGCTTCGATATTCTTCGTAGCAACTTTACCAAAACGCTCTTCCAGCGGTGCCTCTAATGACTCCAACTTAACTATTCCCGTTGCCTTTATCATCGCTCCCAACATAGTGGTGTTAACGATAGGCAAGCCCAGAACCGCTCTTGCGATGCTCATTGCATCCACGGTCGCCAACTTATTCACGCTGAGTTCTGATTTCATTTCGTCATGCGATTTCATTGTATTGATCACCGCAGTCCCGTCCTTTTTCAACCTCGAAACGACATCGCCAACTTGAAGCAAACCCGGATCGAGCACGATCAACACATCGGGTTCTGTAACCTCCGCCCTAATTTTTATCCGTTCCGCGTCACTCACGCGCAAGAACGCAAGAACTGGTGCCCCTCTTCGCTCCGGCCCAAAAGAAGGCATTGATTGCGCATGTTTACCTTCTGAAATGGCCGCATGTGCGACTAATTCCGCTAATGTTACTGCTCCTTGCCCGCCCCTACCATAGATACATATTTCTATCATTTATTTCAACCCCCTTTCATTCATTTATGAAAAATTACAGCCTATCCAAGAATCGCCCCATCCTCTCCAAAGCCTCTTTTAGTTCATACTGCGATACCGCATAAGAGCATCTTATGTATCCCTCACCGCAATCGCCAAATACGCTTCCGGGTATTACCACCACCTTCTCCTCCATGAGTAGCCGCTCTGCAAATTCTTCCGAGGTGAGTCCTGTATCTTCAATGGACGGGAAGGTATAAAAGGCACCTTTTGGCTCAAAACAGCTCAACCCTAGCTCCCTCAGCCCTGCCACCATCAATCTCCGCCTCCTGTTGTATTCGTTTACCATCCTATCCGTCTCATCATCGCACCGCAGCGCTTCTATTGCCGCCATTTGTGCTGTAATCGGAGCACAGAGCATTATATACTGATGGATCTTCATCATCGCTTCTATTATCGCCTTGTTCCCAGCAGCATAGCCTATTCGCCACCCTGTCATTGCATACGCCTTGGAGAAACCATTCAGCAGTATTGTCCGCTCTTCCATACCATTAAGCGAGGAGAAGCAGGTATGTTCTCCTTCGTATGTCAACTTATCATAGATCTCATCAGAGATAACAATCAAATCGTGCTCAGTCGCGACATCTGCTATCTCTTCCAAGTCTTTTTTGCTCAGCGCTGCTCCAGTAGGATTATTAGGATAGCTCAATATAATCACCTTTGTTTTATCAGTTATTTTTTCCGCTACTTCTTCCGCTCTCAGCTCGAATTTATCTTCAACTCCCGTAGCTACGCATACTGGAGTCCCACCAGCAAACACCGTGCAGGGCTTGTAACTTACATAACATGGCTCATGGAGAATAACCTCATCACCAGGGTTGATGATAGCACGAAGTGCGAGATCAAAAGCTTCGCTTACTCCTGTCGTTATAAGTATTCCGCCTTCGGGATCATAATGCACACCACTTTCTTCATAAATCTTATCAGAAATTGCCTCTCGTAATTCTAAAAGACCCCAATTAGATGTATAGGACGTATAACCTTTCTCCAAAGAGAATATACATGCTTCCCTGATAGTCCAGGGCGTTACGAAATCCGGCTCTCCGACACCTAATGAAATCACGCCTTCCATACGCTGTGCGATGTCAAAGAACTTCCTTATCCCGGAGCCTTCTATTTGGCTCACCCTATCTGCTATTACGGTCATAATGATACAGC
>JAUWVD010000160.1 GCA_030617585.1 Candidatus Methanophagales archaeon | reverse complement strand
TGAAGCTTTTGTCCTTTCCGTAATAGGGAATATGCTACCGGTAGTACCGTTACTTCTTTTTCTTGGCCCTGTTTCAAATTGGCTGCGAAGATACGCTATCCTAGACCGGTTCTTTACTTGGCTTTTCGCACGAACAAGGAGACATAGCGAGAGGATGGAGAAATACGGCGCTCTGGGCCTGATACCTTTTGTTGCCATTCCTCTTCCCGTGACGGGAGCTTGGACGGCTTGTGCAGTCGCGTTCGTCTTCGGCATTCGCTTCCGATACGCATTTGTTGCTATCCTCGCGGGTGTGATACTCGCGGGTATAGTAGTAACACTGTCATGCCGGGGCGTTTTGGGTATAATGTGTGTTTGATATTTCAAGATCCCTACTTCTTTTTCTTAAATAACGATGGCAAATGGATTACATACGAGCCATTCTCCTTCATCTTCATTATTATCTCCTTCCGCTCTAACAACGCATCCAGATTGAGTTCGTATATGCCCGGGCTCAAAATCTTTAAGCTTTCTATCTTATCCACCTCTAGGGGTACCGTATCTTCTACTTTTAGCTGGTCCACCAAGTCCGTTGCACTTGCTTCTTTTCCCTTCCTTATATAGAGAAAAAGGTTCCCGCCACACTCAGGACAGCCCTTTAGCATCTTTTCTGTTATCTTTTCGAATTCCTTACCACATTTCAAGCATTTATGCATCTTTATTTCAGATTGCGGAAATAATCGCACTTATTAAGTCTTTATCCTTCTTCGTCGTGTGCATCATCTTCGCAGGTCCTATAACAGTTAGTCTTGTCTTCTTTCTTATATTCAAAAATCCCTTTTTAGACGGATAGCCACTCATCTCTATGCCAGAAAAATCATCGTCCACCTCCGTCATTGTAAGCTCTATCAGTTTCATCTGCTCCTCTGACGTCAGACCGCCTTCCAACACCACTATATCCCCAGACTTTACTCCGTCCAGTACAAATCTTAACTTCTCCGTCGAGGTCATCGAATTTATTTTGTCTTCCGAAATCAGATTCATCTTTATTTCCATCGTGTAACTCCCTCACCGGAATCTCCGCGCCATTTCCTCATATAAGTCCAGCATATTCTCGCCCTTCAGTGCTGATATTGGTATGACTGAGTGCTGAGGGAAAGCATTTGCTATCCTTTGTGGCGAGGCATCCACAAGGTCTACCTTATTTGCTGCGATAATAATGGGGATACCCCTTGCTTCCATGTTCCCGATGATGACAATATTAGTCTGCGTATACGGATCTTCGGTAGAATCCATAAGAAGCACAATGCCGTCAATATCGTCGAGCCATTTTATTGCCTCTATAACGCCTTCAGTCGCCTCTTTCGCCCTTCTTTTCGCCTCGTCCTCTTCCAAACCATAAGCCATAAACTCATGAAAATCTATCTTTGTCGCTAATCCAGGCGTGTCAACCACATCCAGCTTCAGCTTCGCTTTTCCCCGCTTTGGCTTTACTTCTGACTCGGAATTCAAATCGGAGTTTGGATTCTCCAATGACTTAGCTTTCAGGTCTATGGTAACTCCCGCTCTCCTGACTGCTCTTCTTGTCTCATGTGGTACCTCTGTGGCAGTCCCCACATCTTCGTTCTCATCTACAAAAGTATGGATTATTCTATTTGTCAAAGTGGTTTTTCCAGCGTTCGGCGGTCCGTAGATGCCAATTTTCGCCGTCCCCTTCCGGAAAGACAAAGCTCTTCTTAGCAGTGTTAAGATGCTCTTCCACCTTCTCTTCGACTTCATCTCTTCTTCCATCCTTTATTTTTTATATAATTAAATCTTTCTACTCGATTGATGATACTGCCAAATTTGGTTTATAATGCATTATGCCTTACTCTTTCATTATACATAGATAGTTATTATTAAATTTAAATATTTCGCAAGGTGGGGCTAGCAGCCGAAGAGGAGGAAAAATTGTATAAACCTGAAAGTACAGAAGAAGTAATACGTGTGCGTATTCCGGATAAAAGGAGAAGGGAAGTGTTGGCGATAGTAGAGAAGATGTTAGGCGGGCGAAGGGTAACCGTGCAGTGCCTAGATGGGAAAGAAAGGATGGCCAGAATCCCGGGCAGATTAAAGAGAAGACATTGGGTAAACGTCGGAGACGCAGTAATAATAGTTCCCTGGGACTTTCAGGATGAAAAGGCCGAGCTTATCTACAGATATAAAAGACCACAAATGGAATGGTTAAGAAGGAAGGGCTATTTGAAGTAGAGAAATGGCTAGAAAGGGAAGAAAAGCCATTACCTAAGGGCAAAAGAAAGAATAAGGATTATCGTGATAGAAAAACTGAGCTATCTGTTCTTGACATTCCCACGTTGGAGATACTGTATAAATTCTCGAAACGGGGATTATTAAAAGCGTTGGGTGGTCCTATAAGTAGTGGTAAAGAAGCGGTTATATTTCATGCTATTGGTGCAGAAGAGGAGGAGTTAGCGATAAAGATGTATAAAGTAAGCACCTCCAACTTCAATGCCATGCTTGACTATATTATTGGCGACCCGAGGTTTGAAAAAATAAAGAGAGACCGAAGAAGTATCGTATCTGCATGGGCACGAAAAGAGCTAAAGAATCTCAAAAGAGCTTTTGACGCCGGAGTTGAAGTACCAAGGCCAATAGCTATTGATAAAAATGTGCTGATAATGGAGTTTATAGGACGGGACGGGGTAGCAGCACCAAGATTGAGGGATGTTCCCGTAGACATACTCAAAACTGATTTTGAACTCGAAGAGCTCTTACTTCGCATCATTTCCTATATTCAGATTATGTATGAGAAGGGGACGATGGTGCATGCCGACCTCAGCGAGTTTAACATATTAATGAAAGGGTATGTGGAGCGCGAATTTGGAGGTATTGACGTTGAGATAGAACCGGTAATAATAGATATGGGGCAATCTACGCTTTTGCAGCACCCTAATGCCGATGAGTTCCTACTACGTGATGTGAGAAATATCGTTACATTCTTTAACAAACTCGGCTTAGATTGTTCATTCAATGAAATAATCCGGCTGATAAAGCGATAAGATCATCAGTTTTATAGAAATGAAAGGGGAAGAGAAAATAATAGAGACTGCGGTATGTCCATTCTGCGCCTGTCTATGCGATGATGTGGTTATTTCGGTAGACGTAGAGCGAAACAGAATAAAAGAGATAAGAAATGCTTGCACATTCGGTGTTGAAAAGTTCTTATCGGCGGAGAATGCCGAGCAAAGGCTAAAGAAGGCAGTAGTAGACGGTAAAGAGACAGATTATGAAGATGCAATAGAAAAGGCGGTGGATATACTAAATGCTGCGAATAAGCCCCTTATCTATGGGCTTGGCAATAG
>JAUWVD010000003.1 GCA_030617585.1 Candidatus Methanophagales archaeon | reverse complement strand
GTTGCGAAGGAAGATGAGAGCAGAGTGGAAAAAGTCATCGAAATTATTCGCCAGGCTTGTGCTATATGAAGGCGAAGCGGATTTAAAACTTTGCTATTCTTTAAATACTATTATCCCTTTAGAAGAGATGATGATGAAAATGTCAAGTCAATGGAGGCATAAATAAAGGATGGTCTCAACGGCAAAATTCTGGCGGGAGCAAGCATCTCGTTATAATTTGGAGGGGACACACTGTTTGACTTGTGGTAGTTTCTTTTTCCCGCCGCGTATCGTGTGCCCAAAATGCAGACGTGACGGGAATATCGAGCGTTATCAATTCAAAGGGACTGGCGAGGTTGTTACCTATACTACGGTTTATCAAGCGCCGAAGAACCCCAACCGGCAAAAACCATATACCCTGGCGACTATCAAGCTCGATGAAGGCCCTCGTTTACTTTCTGAAGTGATATGCGAGCCAGAAGAGATAAGCACGGGGATGCGGGTCAGTTCGGTGTTCAGGAAGATAGGCGAAGAGGGCGAGAGGGGCATAATTTACTACGGGACGAAGTTTGTGCTGGCGAAATAAAATAAAAGTATTTGTATAGCCAAATAAAAAACCACGAGATTTCACAAGATTAACACAAGAACAGGGAATTATTCGGGTATAAAATAGCTAATACTGTATAGGACGTATGTTAATATTATTCTTTTTCTCGTGGAAATCCGTGTAATCTTGTGGTCTGTTACAAAAAGCAATGTTAGAAGAAAAAGTAAGAGGATACTTAGAGAACACGTTCAGAACACCGGTAAAAATAGAAAGCGTAAAGGGTCTGGAGTCAATACAGGGCGAAGAGATAAAAGGGTTTGGGTATGGCAAACCTTACTTTATCGTGTTTGAGAAGGGAGAAGGGGAGAGGAAAGAAGTGGTTATCTCTTCGATGAAGGGTGATGGGTTCGGGCATGACCATCTCTCGGACCGTGCGCAGATATTGATGTGGCAGCATCACGCATTCAATACGCTGCCGAAACACGTTAAATCGCTCGATGTCGGCTACTTTACGAAAAATGGTGGTATGGAATCAGCAGGCGATGCAGAAGAATATTTCATTGTATGCGAGAAAGTAGACGGTGACGAGTACGCTATGGACCTGGATAGGTTAAGAGAAGGCGGTGATTTAAGAAAAGAGGATGAAGATAGAGCCTCTGCGCTGGCTGCCTATTTGGCTGATATTCATGCGGTCAAAAAAGCAGATGCGGGACTTTATGTGCGTAGATTACGGGAGTTGGTCGGGCATAGCGAATGTATCTTCGGGCTCACAGACAGTTATCCACCCAGAAATGAGTTCATAACGAGCGACGAGCTGAAGGATATAGAGAAGAAATGCATAGACTGGCGATGGCAACTGAAGGAGCGAACAAAAAGGTTGTGCATGGTACATGGTGATTTTCATCCCTGGAATGTCCTTTTCCGTGAAGGGACTGATTTTACGGCGCTCGACCGAAGTAGAGGCGAATGGGGCGAAGCTGCTGACGATGTATCCTCGATGACAATAAATTATCTCTTCTTCGGGCTTCTTAAAACTGATGGTGCGGAAGTTGATAAGGATTTTATGCGATTGTTCAAATTGTTTTTCGATGTGTATCTCGAAAAGACAGGCGATTATGAATTGCTGGAAGCGATACAGCCATTTTATGCGTTTCGAGGGCTCGTAGTCGCCTCACCTATCTGGTACCCGAATATCTCGGCGGATACAAGACTGAAAATGTTCAATTTTATAAATAATGTGCTTGATACGGAGAAGTTCGATTATAAAAATGTTGAGGGGTATTTGGGGTGATTAAGTGGTTATCATAGGGTAAATTGGACTCAAAGACATTAAAGAAAGAATAAAAAAATGAGCCGGATGTATTAACATGATTAAGAAATTCAGGATAGCCGCGGAAGAGGATACTAGAAAGATGGAAAATATCGTTAATGAGATGTGAGATTTGCTTCAATTTAATTTTATTTAGATATATGGGGGAACCATCATGCGAAACATCACAAAGCGCATCTTCTTAACTGCACTGACATGTCCCACCTTAGGCTGGTTAATGCGGCAAAAAGGAGAAGAAAAGCATAGGACTATAACCGCTGCCGAGAAATACCAAATAGAACAAGGATTAGAAATCGGAATACGTGCACGAGCACTGTATCCCGATGGTATCTTAATCGCCGCCCGCGATTTAGACTCCGCCGTGGCGGAGACAACGAATTTGATGCGTAACCAAAAAGAGTCAACACTTTTCGAGGCTGCCTTCCGTATTGATAATTTCACCACAAGAGCTGACATATTAATGCGCAACAATGACGGGCGTTGGCACATGATAGAAGTCAAATCCAGTGTAAACGGCAAACAGAAATTCATTGACGACATGGCATATACCGCTATGATTATTGAACGTGCGGGATACAACATAGCTACAGTCTCTTTATTATTGATTTCTAAGGAGTTCCGGCTGGGTATGCCATCCGAAAAACTGTTTGTGGTGATAGATCACACAGACACGGTAAAAGCTCGAATAGACGAATTCAAACCGGTTTGTGCAGAACTAGAAGAATCAACAGGAATGTTAGAAAAACCGGAGCCCAAACTACGATTTGAATGCCGCAGTTGTGAACGATTCAAAGACTGCACAGGGCAAGGGATTGAAAATCACATATTCGACCTGCCACGATTGAATCAAGCAAGATTTGAGGCATTTACGGAATCAGGCATCGTTTGTATCGAAGACATCCCGCCCGGATTACCGTTGACTGGAAATCAGGTTAGAGCAAAAGAGTGCGTGCAATTAAAGAAACCGCAGATCGAAGCTAGACTTAAAACAGACTTAGAAGCAGTTTCATGGCCTGCCTATTACCTTGACTTCGAGACGGTTATGACGGCAATACCGCTATATCCCGATATTGCACCCTATACTCAGCTACCTACGCAATATTCCATACATAAGTGCTCTGAGCCAGGTCTTGTTGTCAAGCATTCAGAATATCTGACAGACCCGGGCAGTGATTGCAGGCAAGATCTTGCCGGGCATTTGATCGCTGATCTCAACGGCGATGGTAGTATTATCGTTTATACCTCTTTTGAAAAGACCGTCATAAACAGCCTTGCAAGATTATATCCGAACCTTTCGGTAGATTTGAATCTTTTGATAGGCCGTTTGGTAGATCTTGAAGCAATCATCAGAAAGAATTATTACCATCCCAATTTTCATGGCAGCACATCAATAAAGCGGACACTACCGGTCCTGGTGCCTGAAATGTCGTATGAAAGCCTGGAAATTGGAGATGGCTATACGGCTATGTCTGTTTTTGCTTTATTGGCACTTGGTAAATATGGTGCGGGCGAAGCAGAAACGCTAAAAAGGAACCTTTTGGACTATTGCAAGCAAGATACATTGGCTATGGTTGAGTTGCACAAACGGTTGCTTGAATATGTAAAATAAAGCATAATATCCAACTAAAATCAATTATTGACACCGATTGTCGCTGATGTATTTGTATAGAGCGAAAATCTCAAATTACAAGCACCAAATCTCAAACAAATCATAATGACCAAAAACTAAAATTATAAATTTGATGCTTGGTGCTTGGAATTTTTACTGAGCTATACAAATACAATCCGTGTAAATCTGCGTCCTAAATTAAATTTATTTATGGGTAGGGGTTATACATTATATACAACCAAAAAGCAATGACAAAATTCTACGAAGTAAGAAAGAGAGACGGTGCAGCGAGGATAGGGCAATTACAGCTAAGTGAAGTTACACAAACACCGCTAATGCTCACGGTAGAGCATGCGGAAGAACTCAAAGAGCTAATTGCGGCAGATTCGAACTTTAACGATTTAGTGTCGGACGAGACATGGAACGCCCCACGCGGTGCGGTCCTTCTGCCCGAAGTACATCCATTATACACCAAGAATGAAGCCCATAGGTCTGCCGACTTCTTCGTGCTCGCATTCGCATCTAACATGCTCAACAGCCCACGAGATTTCGTGCACCGAGTTATTAATGCGCGGAACACAATACCGCCGGATGTAGCGTTGTGGGTTCCGGCAATAGCGACCGCGGAAAATGCCGCATTACTGTTTTATCTGGGTGTGGACATAATTGACAATCTGAATGCAGTAATAAAAGGTTATCAGGGCATTTATCAGATGGAAGAAGGCGAGCTAAGCCTGAGTGAATTGGAGGATTTGCCATGCAATTGTTCTGTTTGCTCCTCTATGAGTATAGACGAGCTAAGAGAAAAAGAGGACCGAGCACAGTTGATAGCGAAGCATAACGGGCTGCTGCTGGCAAAGGAAGTGAAAAAGGTAACAGCACGTATAAGAGCAGGCAATCTGCGTGAGTACGTAGAGATGAGGGCACGAGCGTCAACATTTTTGACTGCCGTGTTGAGAATCATGGACTTTAAAGAAGAAAAATATTTCGAGCTCAGAACGCCAGTTGCGCGAAAACAATCTATGAATGCAAATACAATGGAATCGTTAAAACGAATAGAAGTGAAGCGGTTTGCGAACCGAGTTATAGAGCGGTACGAACCGCCGGTCCGGCAGATTTTACTGCTATTGCCCTGCTCTGCGCGAAAGCCATACTCTAAGTCGCAGTCACATAAGAAGTTCATAGATGCAATTGGCGCGTATAGAGGGTGCATACATGAGTTGATTTTAACTTCGCCACTGGGCGTTGTACCACGAGAGCTTGAAGTTGTTTATCCTGCAGCGTTCTATGACATCCCTGTAACAGGATACTGGGATTTAGAGGAGCGAGAATGGGTCTCTTCATGCTTGCGTGCATACCTTAAGCGTAATTCTGTAAATTATGAGCTGATAGTTGCACATTTCAGTGGTGCATATAAAGATATATGTTCTAGCGTTGCGGACGATCTGGGCATAGAAATCAGGTACACATGCGAAGAAGACGAAAATGCCACATCAAGAAAAGCGTTGGACCGGCTGAGAGCAGAGATAGCAGCGTTAGGTTCCGAGAGCCAATTGGGATTTGAACAGAAAGCGAGCGTAATAAGGGCTATTTCTGATTATCAGTTCGGCATCGGTGCGGGACGCGAGCTTGTAACGCAAAGAGAAGGCGAACGAATAAAAATAAGGGGGAAGTTCCCGTTATACAAACTCAGTGTGGACGGAGAAGTCATCGCGCGAATCGTGCCCGAATATGGTAGTTTAGCACTTTCGATAACCGGTGCACACAGAATCTCTAATATGCTCGCTTCTTACACCGTGGAAATAGGTGATTTCGTTCCTAAAGGTTCGGTATTGGCGCCCGGAGTGGTGAATGCAAACGAACAAATACGGGTGAATGATGAAGTTATATTCTGTGGTGCGAAAGCGTTTGGCGTTGGTAGAGCAAAAATGAGCGGGTGGGAGATGGTAGAATCTCGTAGGGGTGCGGCCGTGCAGGTGCGGGCGGTAGAAGGAACCAAATAATTGGTATTTGTGAAATTGAGCATGTTCATCACCCCCTATTTATTGACCTTTTGACCACTTCCAAACATAATAGCAACCACTGAAAGTAAATACCAAAGATACAATACCGGCGAAATAGAAAACGGCATTTATTCCTGCATAATCCATCACCACACCAGACATTAAAGGAGCAATTATTATACCAACACTTATTGTAGTACTAAATATACCCATCCAAGAGCCAATCCCCACCTTTTTACCGATCACTACGGCGATTAAATATGCCCATAGTTTTGCCTTCTTTTCCCTCCTGGGCTACCTCTCCTGCATATGCCAGGGCAACGGGAATAATCATTCCTGCAGCCAGACCATTCAATAATCGTACTGCTGTGAGTGTATATTCATTATGGGCTGGGAGATAAAGGAGGGAAATCACGGCAAGAAGCACCAGCCCTGATGCAATAAAAATCCTTCTTCCATATTTATCTGATAATCCACCCATAATCGGCATAATAATCGCACGTGAAATAGCATAGCCTGAAAATATCATCGCAGCAAATATAGAAAAGAACAGGGTAAACAATGACCGTTTTTCCATGTCATTGCATCAAACGTTGCGCTTTAAAAAGTTTTCGGTCAATTCAGGGGGCATATGCTTTTTATAGTCTAAAGTTCAGGTTATTGTATTATATCTCTCATTCTAATGAGGTTAAGATGAACAGTGGCATAACTACGGAAGAGGCAAAGAGTGTAGATATAGAAGAACTATTTAAAAAACTCTCAGCCGATAAAAAGGGACTTTCCGCTTCGGAGGCAAAAGACCGACTCCAAAAGTATGGTTATAACGAAATCACGGAAAAAAAGGTTAGTCCCGTAGTCAAAATTCTGGGCTATTTCTGGGGACCGATTCCCTGGATGATCGAGGTTGCAGCCGTTCTGTGTGTAATTATACATCACTGGGAAGATTTCTATGTCATATTCGCACTGCTGCTGTTAAACGCAGTGATTGGATTCTGGCAGGAAAACAAGGCAGACAATGCCATTGAGTTATTAAAACAGAAACTGGCACTGCAAGCGCGGGTATTGCGTGATGGTAAATGGTCAGAAGTGCCTGCACGTGAACTTGTTCCGGGAGATATTGTGCGTGTGCGCCTGGGTGATATTATCCCTGCCGATGTAAAGCTCACAGATGGCGATTACCTGCAGGTAGATGAATCCGCACTGACTGGCGAATCTCTGCCCGTGGAGAAGCATCTTTCCGATGTTGCTTACTCGGGGGCAGTTGTTCGGCAGGGGGAAATGAATGCGCTGGTAGTTGCCACCGGGATGAACAGTTATTTCGGCAAGACCGCCAAGCTGGTAGCGGAAGCCAAGACCCAAAGTCATATCCAGCAGGTCATCATAAAAATCGGGAATTACCTGATTTATCTTGCTATCGCAATGGTAGCGCTCATTTTTATTGCAGCATTTATCCGTGGTGAGGGTTTTGTGGAAACCCTTAAGTTTGCGCTTGTTCTTCTCGTTGCCGCGATACCTGTAGCATTGCCTGCGGTACTATCCGTTTCTATGGCAGTTGGTGCAGTAAACCTGGCGAAAAAGAAAGCAATCGTTAGCAAACTGGCGGCAATTGAAGAGATAGCTGGCATGGACATCCTGTGTTCAGATAAAACAGGCACCCTCACAAAAAATGAGCTGACCCTGGCTGACGTGGTGCCATTCGCGGAATTTGCGGATAACGATGTGCTGCTCTATGCCACGCTGTCGTCCCGGGCGGAAGACAAGGACCCCATTGATAGTGCAATAATCACAAAAACTCAGCAGGTACTTTTAGAAGCACCCCGTAGCTATAAGGCAATCGAATTTAAACCTTTTGATCCTGTTTCAAAACGCACGGAAGCTACGGTAGAAAGTGCTGACGGTAACCGTTTCAAAGTAACTAAGGGGGCACCGCAGGTTATCTTGTCACTTGCCGTTGATAAAGAGAGTGTTCAAGCTAAGGTGGAGGAAGGCGTAAACGCGTTCGCAGCCAAAGGGTATCGCACAATTGGAGTGGCTAGGACAGATGCGCAAGGGAGTTGGCAATTTGTCGGGCTTATTCCCCTTTACGATCCGCCTCGCGAGGATTCAAAGCAAACTATCGAGACCGCGGAGTCCATGGGTGTGGACGTCAAAATGGTCACAGGTGACCATACAGCCATTGCTAAGGAAGTAGGACGGCTGGTGGACCTGGGCACCAATATACTGCCCGCAGCCACCTTGCTGGATAAATCCGACAGCGAAGCCGAGCGTATGGTAGAAGATGCCAATGGGTTTGCCCAGGTTTTCCCTGAACATAAGTACCGTATTGTCGAACTGCTACAGAAAAAACAGCATATCGTTGGTATGACCGGGGATGGTGTCAATGACGCACCCGCACTAAAAAAAGCAGATGCAGGCATTGCTGTTTCTGGCGCCACGGATGCCGCGAGATCAGCGGCTGACATTGTTCTTACCAGCCCAGGGCTTTCAGTGATTATTGACGCCATCAAGGAAAGCCGCAAAATATTCCAGCGTATGAACAGCTATGCCATTTACCGTATCGCGGAGACCATGCGGGTGTTGTTCTTCATCACGCTTTCCATACTTATTTTTAGCTTTTATCCTGTGACTGCGCTAATGATTGTTTTGATAGCACTGTTAAACGATGCCCCTATTATGACAATAGCCTATGACAATGTTCGATATCACAATGAGCCGGAGAAATGGAATATGCGGATGGTTTTAGCCATGGCTACTCTGTTAGGGGTAATTGGTGTTATCTTTTCATTCGGACTATTATTATATGCGGAGGAAGTTTTGCATCTCCCGAGGGAAATAATACAGCCTTTTATATTCCTGAAACTTGCGGTTGCAGGGCACTTAACCATATTCCTAAGTCGTACCCGCGGGCATTTCTGGTCTATTAGACCAGGAAGCGCTCTGCTCTGGTCTGCCGTGGGTACCAAGCTATTGGCGACACTGATAGTCGTATATGGGTTCCTTGTCCCAGCTATTGGTTGGGAGCTTGCCGGGCTTGTCTGGGGATGGGCACTGGTAGAGTTCGTGGTGACGGACTTCATAAAAGTCCCGATATTCAAGAGATTTTAGATGCCTCATATCTGCTCAAAAATCGGTGGATTTTTAAGCAGACAATGCAAAGTGCAAAATGCAAAGTTCAAAGTGCAATAAATAGCAATTGCTCGAAAGATTACGTGAAGCAGGCAAATAGTATACATATTATCCATCAGAATTTTCAATGTATCAGGGATAAAGAATGGCGGGGATGGAAGCGCAGAGCACAAAAGAGCGGAAATACATACAGAAATGGGTGCTCTTGAGTATACTAATAGGGATAGTGGCCGGATTTGGAGCATTTGCCTTTTATCTGCTGCTACAAATTATGACTGATTTTTTCCTTGGTTATCTCGCCGGATTTCAGCCCACCCCTCCGGCTGGTGAGCCGGAGATCACATACATTTCGCTACCTACTGCACCTTTCCGTTTATGGGTGCTTGCACTGATGCCCGCACTTGGTGGACTTATAGCCGGCTTGATTATCTACTCTTTTGCACCGGAGGCGGAGGGGCATGGAACAGATGCGATAATAGATGCATTTCACAACAAAAAAGGGGTGATAAGAAAAAGAGTGCCTCTGATCAAGGCAATCGCTTCTGCCATCACCATAGGCTCAGGCGGAAGTGCAGGGAGAGAGGGCCCAATTGCACAGATAGGTGGCGGATTCGGCTCGTTCTTAGGTACTAAGTTGAAGCTAGGCGAGAGAGAGACCAGGACGATGTTGGTTTGCGGTGCTGCTGCGGGCATCGGAGCCATGTTTAAAGCACCGCTTGGAAGTGCTTTGTTTGGGACGGAAGTATTATATAAACGTGATTTTGAGATGGAATCTATGATTCCTGCGATCGTCTCTTCGGTCGTTGCATATGCTGTATTCTGCTCTATTCCATGTATTGGTTGGCAGCCTATATTTGATACTCCGCCTTATACCTTCACGCATCCAAAAGAGCTGATTTTCTTTGCTGTATTGGGTATTGCTTGCACAGCCTTAGGTATTTTCTATATTAAAGTGTTCTATGCGACAAGAGCATTTTTCAAGAGATTCGCGATTCCGAATCATCTAAAACCTGCTATTGGTGGTGCTTTGGTCGGTATATTCGTATTGGTAATTGGCTACCTCGAACCACAGGCGTTGGATGGGATACTTGGCATGGGATACGGCGCCGTTCAGACAGCAATAGACATGGAACTGCCACTTCCGGAATTGATGAAACTAATGCTTATCGTTGCCATTGCAAAGATATTTACCACCTCGTTTACCATAGGTTCAGGCGGAAGTGGAGGTGTTTTTGCACCTTCATTAGTTATAGGGGCGATGCTAGGTGGGCTGTTTGCGGGGGTATCACACTTTTTCTTCCCCGAAATAATAGCGGGGCCAACGATGTCAGCTTTTGTGGTTGTAGGAATGGCTGCTTTCTTTGCCGGTGCGGCGAAAGTGCCTATTGCAGCAATATTGATGATCTCTGAAATGGCGGGTAGTTACAGTCTGCTGGTGCCTTTGATGCTCACTTCGGTAGTGGCTTATGCGCTTTCTGGCGGATGGACGATATACGAGAAACAAGTAAAAACGAGAAAGGAATCGCCAGCACATAGTCGTGAATTCATGGTGGATTTACTCGAGGGGATAAGGGTAAAAGATGCGTATGTAGAAGCGGTACAGACCATTTCAGCGGATAAGACAGTGAAAGAAGCACTTTATTTCGTTGATAGAACAGGACATATAGCCTATCCGGTCGTGGATAAAGAGGGTAGGATGGTAGGAATAACGTCCTTAATGGACTTGGAAAAGCAAAGAGAAGAAGGGTCGGTTTATCGAAAGGTAAGCCTAATGTGCACAAAGGAAGTGCTCGTAGCATATCCCGACGAGTTTCTGGAAGATGCACTGCATAAAATGGACATGTACCATGTGGGTAGATTGCCAGTAGTAAAGGGGCGAAGTGAAGAAGAGAATAAAGAACTAGTAGGAATAATAAGCAGGGCCGATATAATAAGAGAGCACTGCCGCAGGTGGTCGCTTATTAAAGGTGGGTCGTCATTGTGACTGCAACATTTATATTGCAGAAGGTACATCTTCTTATTGTATTCAATTTTATGAAAGGTGTAAAATATAGGTAAAAGGAAAGATGACAATAAAGGAAGAGTTACCGCCGGGAGAAGTGCCGCCAGAGGAGATCCAGGAAGCAAATGCTATTGTTTCCTTTACTTTTTCTGACATGTTCAAATCAATCTTAGGCCCTCGTGGCTCGAAGAAACTGATCACCAGTGGAGCGACAAAAATAGATGCTGCAGACCTTGTAACCAGTAATGCATACAGCATAGTAAAAGAATTAGAATATAAGCATCCGGCTGCTGATATCTTGATTAACGCTGGGTTAACCCAGGGTGAGCGAGTTGGCGATGGCGTATCTACTGTTATGGCGCTGATAGGTGAGTTTGTCTGGCGTGGCTATGAACTGAAAAAGTTGGGCCTGCATCAAAATGTGGTTATAAGTGGCTATGCTATGGCACTGGAGCGTACAAAAGAGATCCTTAATGAGCTCGCTTCTACGGTGAACATAACCGAAAGCGATGTTTATTTGAAGCAAGTGGCGAAGACCGCCTTGAAGAGAAGTGGTTACGGTGGCGAGGATGATTTAGCTGATGCAATAGTGAAAAGCATAAAACGGTTAAGCGAAAGTGGCGAAATAGATGTGGACGATGTCGCAATAGAGACAAAGAAAGGCGGAAGAGTGGTAGATACGCGATTTTACGAGGGCGTTGTTATAGACCGGGATATTTTGGATGCGCTTCCAACAGAGAAGGAGAATGCAAAGGTGGCTTTACTTGATTTCCCTATAGAACATAAAGAGCCAAAAGTAAAGGGTAGGAAAGAGCTAAAAACCGGCACTGCAGCAAGGGAGCGAAGCATCGCGGGCGACACAGTCGGCGCACTCGATTTCCATGTTAAATTCTCAAAGCCTGCTCATTTCAAGGAGTTCCGAGAGGCAAGAACAAAGCTTTTCGATGATCTTATAGACTCTGTAATCAAGTCAGGTGCAGATGTATATTGCTGCCGGTGGGGTGTGGATGACGATGCGCTGGATAAGTTCCGCCGAGCGGGCGTAATGCTAATAAAGAGAGTGAAGTTAACGGACTTGAAGCGGTTGGAGAAATCCACAGCCGGGAAGATAGTGCAAGACGTGAGTGATTTGGATGCGAGCAAATTTGGCTTTGCCGGCAAGGTGGTACAGCGACCGGTAGGGGGCGATAAATACGTCTTTTTCGAGCAGTGTCCGTATACAAAATCGTCCACGATAATTATAAGAGGTGCATTTCTACGGATTCTGGAGGGTATGGTAGGCGATATAAAAAGCGCTTTGTACGCCGTTTCGCTCTTATTTGATGATAATAGGGTGGTGCCAGGCGGAGGTGCGGTGGAGACCGAATGTGCTACACAGTTAAGGAAATTCGCAATGGGTATAGCAAGCAAGGAGCAAATGGTAGTAGATGCTTTTGCGGATGCTTTGGAGTCTATACCGCGGGCGATAGCGAAAAATAGTGGAATGGACCAGATAGATACACTTGCAGAGCTAAGAGCTGAGCACTATGCAGGTAACATCAATTTAGGGATTTCCGGCATGGACAAGAAAGTGAAGGATATGATGGATGAGGAGATAATAGATCCAATGCAGGTGAAATTGCAGGCGATTATCACCGCTACCGGTGCTGCGATCGGAATGATAAAAATAGATGATTTGCATATAGCAAAGAACGCAGTGACGGAAGAGGCGAATAATCCAGAAGCTCAGGTCGCCGGCAGAACGCGAGATCTAATAGAAACCGAGCAGCAGTCTTCGGGTTTCCAAATGTCCGGTGGGCGATTGAAATACGGTAGAACGGGCGAGAAGCATCCGAAGTCAGTATATAGGGATGATTGACCGTCGCCCGCTATACGGTCTAAGGCACTGTCTGTCTAAAAATCAAGTGAGTTCACGGGGACATTTGATTTGACCGGGCCTCTCTTTTATTAGCTACCGCAAATCCACTATCTCCGATACATCCGGCCCCGTTGAGATCAACTTTACTGGTACTCGTGTGTCGTGCTCAACCTTAGCAACAAAATCCTTCACCTCTTTGCTCAACTCTTCGTATTCTGTCGCACCCTTGCATGACGGGTCTAACCGATCCACACCGCTCAATGCCACTATGGTCGCCCCATTTATCATCGCTGAGTAAGCCGCCATCTCCGCATCCCACTCGCCTATTCGCCTCTTCCGCTTTGTAACTGTGCCATACTCTTCGATATGCAACTCAGCCGCTCTTTCTTCTTTCATCTGCGTTCCAAATGGACCTTCGCCCACACGCGTTGGAAATGACTTGAATACAACTATTACATCATCTACTCGTGTAGGTCCAATGCCCACATCAGCAGCCATCTGAGACGCGGTTGTATCTTTAGAAGTAACGAATGGATAAGTCCCATAGAGCAAAGAGATACCAAAACCTTGCGTCCCTTCTATCAGTACGCCTTTGCCATGGTCAAGCGCCGTGTTTATCTCCATAGGCACATCACAAATGAATTCCGCCAGCTCTTTTTCGTCTTTCGCTTGTATCGCCGTTCGATACGCTCTTGCTGCATTCGCAGGTCCACAGCCACTGCCCGTGGATCCAATTTTGTCCTTCAGGTGGCTATCTTTTTTGTCCTCATCGATATGTTTCTGTTCTATTATCACGCTTCTTCTATCCACACCTACTCGCCCCTTTAACCCGAAGGAAGATACTTCCTCTTTTAGCACACTTGGATTAACCAATACGCCAGCACCGATAAGAAGCCGTGCAGGTTCATATATGAACCCGGAAGGCACCATCCTCAAAGCATATTTCTTATCTCCTACTACAACCGTATGCCCTGCATTGGGTCCTACACCACCTCTCGCTACTACTTCCGGCTTGTCTTGTCTTGCAAGATACGCGATTATCTTGCCTTTACCTTCATCACCAAAAAATCCCCCTACTAATATTGTTGATGGCATGGTTATTACAAACTTTCTCTTAGAAAGAAAAGCTTTAGCAAAAGAGCAAAAAAATTGTTCTTCAATCGTATTTGCTTAGCAAACCACAAGATTACACAACACTTTTTCTTTTTTACAAAAAGAAAACCTGTGCTAAAAGAAAAACAAATAGTTTTTGGGTAAAGCTTTTTGCTTGCAAAAAGGTTTGTGTTAATCTTGTGGAATCTCGTGGTTTTTAAGATTCGCTATACATCCATGAAAAACTCCTAAGGATCTCACCCAAGCGCAGTGTTTGTATCGGTACACTGCATGCGTAGAGCATTTATTTTCTATTTCCTTATGCCTTTATACCTCCTGCAGGCACTTGCATCATCTTTGCCCATTTTTTACTTTCGCATTCAAGCTTTTTAAGTTTTTTGGTTTTACGAGGTGGTATCACAATTATGCGATGTGGCGAGGAGGGGGCTATTATTATAATGAATTGAGAAAAATTCTGAGACAAGCAGGAAGGAATAAAGACAAAAAGTTTTTTTAGCTGGTAAGTTGGATTTGGGATTATGACAAAAAAGGAGATAATCAATTATCAATTCGCAGAGCGGATAAAATCGGCACTGATAATCGGCTCTAAGATGCTGACAGTGCTAGAAACGCTGGAGGGGCGTGAATTAGAAGGTGCGAAAAAAGCGATCTTTGCATTCTTTGACGGCTTGTCCGCTGAGACGGGGATAGCATTGAACGCAACGCGGATGCAAGAATTCGCACTTGTGGACGAGAAGTTGAGGCAGGTAAAAATAAAGATAGAAGGGGATGATTATACTGAGGCGCATGCAACACTCGGAAGAGCGGTATCGCACGCTACAACCGCTTGTGCGAATGCTATGAGTACCTTAATGGAGGACGGGCTGCTGTAGCTCAAGTCAGTTGTTCGTGAATTAGAAGTAGAATTCCCTCACATATTCCGGCTTCCTTGTCAATAGATCCCGAATACTCAGGATCCCTACGAGTACGCCATCCTCAACCACGGCCAGCCTTTTTATTCGTTTTCTTGATGCAAGCTTACATGCCTCGTCCTCAGATGCTTCTGACTCAATGGTAACCAGAGGCGATGTCATGATCTCTTTTGCTTTTACCTCGCTCGCCCTTTTATCCTTCAGTAGAACCTTTAATGCTATGTCTCGCTCAGTAATTATTCCCGCGGGTTTACCTTCATCGCTTATCACCACACTCCCTATTCCCAACTCTTCCATATCCTCTGCTATTTTAGTTACAAATGTTTCTACATCCTCTGTGATGATGGGTCGGCTCATTATATCTTCAACTTTCATCTTTCTCCTTTCACCTCTTTTTACTAGCCCATTGCAAAAAGATTATTCCAATGGATAGAATTTAGTTACACACGTTGGGTTTCTCGTTAATACGTTTCTAACACTTATGATGCCCCTGAGTTCACCATCTTCAATCACTGGCAGCCTTCTTATGTCATTCTCCGCCAGTATCGCGCATGCCTTCTCCAGTAGTACGCCTGGCTCAATAGTGACCAGAGGAGAAGACATAATTTCTTTTGCTTTTATTTCGCTTCCCTTTCTATCTCGCATTATAACTTTTATTGCTATATCTCGATCAGTAACAATTCCTACCGGCTTGCCCGACTTTGTTATCACTATGCTTCCCAACCCAGATATTTCCATCTCCTTTGACAGGTCAGTGACTGACGTTTCTTCATCAGCCGTGAGAACTTTAGGTGTCATTACGTCTCCAACTTCCAATATTTCTGCTTCCATTTTATTTTTTTCCCCACTGTGATATTAATTTAAGCATTCATAAATATCTTTTTTCCCTTCTTCTCTATGTTGCCTATTGAATTATAGTTTCATACGTTTTCCGTTAAAATTTTCTTTTCGCCTTCTGGCGATGAAGAACTCAACACGCTGATAATATCACCATCTGCCAGATCGAGTATGCAATGCTTCAAAACCTCCAATTGCTGCTCAACATCGCCTTCCAGTTCGATCTCGTAACCACCTTTGAAAATCGCCGCCTTTACTTTTTCGCCTATAATATCGTCCCTTTCTGGCTTTAATCGTAATATCATCGAATCAGGTGGCAGGAATTTGTCATATTCTTCTAAAGCACCGCTTCTTATACCGTCGATCAATCCATCGGCATCGCCGTCTGTAATGCCTATCATGGGAATACCAAACCTTTTCAGTATATCGCCGGCAATGCTTGTTGTATCGTCACCGATGACTACCGCAACTGCAATATCAGACTTTACCATCTTTGGAAAGAGGTTCTCAACGGTGTAGAAGAAACATGCTTTCTTCTTTCCCTTTCTTGGTACTTTTTCTATTCTTATCCTTCTCGGTTTCGTCCTCCGAATTAGACTGCCGGTTTTTATCAGCGCGCCCTTCAGGTCCACAAGGGGCAGTTTCTCAAGGTTATGTTCTATTAACGTACCGCCCACTATCTTTACAAGTTTGCCCTCTTTCGCAACCAGCGTAACAGTATGTTCATGCGCAGACATACCAACAACAACGTCATTCACAACGATTTTCTCGCCGGGATGCACACCCATTATCTCTCGATAGACCAGATTTGATTCCTTTTTACATCTCGATTCGAGCTTGTAGGGCGCTCGCTCACTAAAGTCACTAAAAATTCCTGTTAGCTGTCTATATATATCACGCTGCTTCAGGAACCATGGAATAATAATCCTGTTGCTGTACTCGAGTTGCACAAATGAAAGACTTCCCTCTGCTCCACCGCGATCAATAAAGTTCCGCAGAATGCCTTCGCCAAGCATGAACCCGCTCTCTTCTGTCTTTGCATGGTTCAACAACAGGATAAAATCCATGCCTCTGTTAACAAAATCGTACACTACTTCTGAAGGTTTACTATCCCTGCTTATGTCTATTATGTGTTGCAAATCGGCATCTATAACTGCCGTTTTACCTGTTATCCCTCCCAGGGACGCTTCTAACTCAAATCCCGATTCATTTAGCGTTTCTATCGCCTCTTCCGCTTCGCCTTCGTCTATTACCTCGGGGCCGTGGATTAGTAACCCTACTGTTTTCATTAATAAGATATTATATTATTTTCATATAAAATTTTAGGAGGTGAATCAAAAACAAAAAATGAAAAACAAGATGGGTTGGATAATACTGGCGATTTCTATTGGCTTGGCGATTATTGTAAGTGATATTGCAGTTGGTATGGCATATGACACAAACACCGAAATGACAAACTCGGCTGAAGGCACACACGTAGTTATACAAGCCTTCGATCAAAATCCCGCGGGATACCTCCCCAATATATATGAGTGGGTTATGCTCTACAATCCCACAATCGATAGCGTGAACATTAGCGGCTGGACTATATCTTCTATAGAATACCGTGGAGGAAAAAGTTTTCGGGTAATAAATATCTCAATACCCCCAAAAAATTACTTGACCTTTGTTCCCGGTAAACCGTGGTTACATGATACTAAGGGTGAGCGGATTATTTTAAAAGATGCGGAAGGAAACATAATAGACGAAACACTCGTAGCATACGATGAGGATGATGATAATCTTTATTATGAAAGACATCCAGTGGGCGTTGATACCGATTCTGACTCAGACTGGCGATTTGGGTCGCAAACATTAGATAAAGGTGGTCTGAGAAGGGGAACAGTCAAATCTGTTTATGATGGCGATACAATACACATTTCTCCTGTTTGTTCCAAAGCTACGGAGTTCATAACATATAATGCTATTCAACATATTATACCACCAGATAATATCACCGATGAAGGTAAAATATACATCTCTCCTGTGGAGATGGCGGGGATCCAAAGTGTACGGTTAGTGGGAATAGACGCATCAGAATTGAAGACGAAAGAAGGGGATATATTAGAGGAAGGGAATGAATCCAGGACATTTTTAGATGATCTGTGCGGGAAAAAAGAAGTTGTGTTTGACATAGACGATTGTAGCCAATATGACAAATACGATAGGATATTAGCGATGGTTTATGCCAATGGGACGAATGTGAATCAGGAGATGCAAAGAAATGGCTCGGCGAAATCACTCGTAATAACTCCCTCAGAATTTGTACCGTATGCAAACTACACATACACACCACTAAAACTAAATCCGGTTGTTAACCAGAGTATCACATTTAATGCCTCTTCTTCTCGGACTTTTGATCCAAACGCCGCTATATTATCGTACAAATGGAGCTTTGGAGACGGAACAAAGGGGACAGGAGAGATAACTAATCATACGTACCAGTCGCCAGGCAATTATACCGTGTGTTTAGAGGTAACAGATAGCGATGGCAAAGAAAGAAGATGTAACGCAGTAGATATGACATTAGTGGTATATTTGACGGAGGGCCAACCACCAATCGCAGGCACACCACTACTTCGGTGTGGGTGCTAAGCTAAAATGCCCAACTGATGGATGTGGTACAATATACAGGTATCTAAAAACACCAAAATTTTCCCCTTTTTCTTTTTATTAGCGGGATTTTCTAGGCGAGTAGAGCGAAAAGACAGCAGCAGTCCTGCCAGTTGGGTTGCATATGGCAGAATTTAAAGCAGCATTTATTTATGTGTCCTGTGTTCCGATCGCCATCCTGCAGCGGATGTAATATACGCAATATCAACTTTCTATCCTTTACACACTCATCAGAGCATGATGACTCAAGATTTTAGGGAACCCCCTGTAAATAGTTTACCCATTTTGATATTTATCATACAAAGACACATATTTCACGGATTTACACAGACGCTACTGTCCCCAAAAAATGATTGTGTTTTTACGGGTTCCTAGAATCAAATTTTTTTAAAGAAAAAATCCGTGTCCGAAATTAAATAGAAGGCAGTTATACAATATATACAATAAAAAAGTGATAGGCGGAAATAGGAAAATAATTTGTTCTCCCATTCCCCCTCCTTATTTTATTTAGTTCTTGTTTTGTTCTTGTTATTACGGATACTCATTTCGGTTGTTCTATCACAGAGGGCACACGTCCAGATGACCCGTGTCTGCACTACCGGCAGCGCCTGGTATAGTGTAGTTGCCCGTTCCACCCGGCGGTTGCGACCAGAAATTACTCACCCAGTTGTTATACGTTCCGTCATCCCATGCTTGTGGCACATTATCAATGAAGCAGTTCTCATGTATCCCAGTATTCATAACACCGCTTTCTAACCGAACTCCCGTACCGTCGATAGAGTTGTTCCGAATTTTATTCCCTTCTATTCTGTTCGCACTGCCCGAAGTAATCCATATTCCCTGGCCACAGTTTAATATCGCGCCATTCTGTATCGCATTTCCTGACGAGTTATAAATGGCGATGCCGACTGCGCTATAGTTTACTGTGGTTGTAATGTTCACTATTCTATTGCTGATAATCACACAATTGCTTGCATTGTTCATGTATATGCCTGCTCGGATAGGACGATGGATCAATGGTGCATCTACCTCTGCTGTTTTACCTGGTACTACCTGCACATTCGCCGACCAATCCAGATAGCCCTTAAGTGCGATCACAAGTATATGGGTGCCGGCCGCCACATTAGGTATCGTGTAGGGAGTTAGTGCGTTTATAGGTATGCCATCTAAACCTATATTTGCACCTGGTGGTTCAGAATTGACTGATATAGCACCTGTTGCAGGAATCGGAGTCAATGTTGCTGGTACAGTTTTAGTTTCACCAGCGGTTACAAGTACAGTTGTCGGCCAATCACGATAGCCAGCAAGACAGAGTTTTAACGTATGGTAGCCGGGGGCTACACCAGTAATTGTATATATTGTTCTTCCTACGTATTTATTATCCAAGTATATATCTGCACCAGGTGGTGAAGAGAATACGGTAATCGTGCCAGTTGTAGGAATCGGCTTCAAAGGTGCATATACGTACGCTGTGTGTCCTGCCTCTACATCCACGTTTGTTGGCCAATCATAATAGCCATCAAGAGTGAGTTTTAGGTTATGTTGGCCCGGAGATACCTTAGGAAACGTGTGTGGTGTTGTTACGGGCGGGCCAATATAGCAATCCAAAATTATCCTCGCTCCTGATGGTGATGAATGTACTGTGATAGTCCCGGTTGTTGGTGGCGGTGGTGTAGGTGTAGGTGTTGGTTTCGGGATCATAGTTGCATGTATCGGTGTAGTTTCACCAGCAGTTACAGGTACCGCTGTCGGTCCCCAGTCATAATAGCCCTGAAGATAGAGTTTTACTGTGTGGCTGCCGGGAGCCAAATCAGGGATCGTAGCTGGCGTTGCCGATATGGGTCCGACAAATGTTTGGCCATCTAATTCTACCGTTGCGCCTGATGGTGACGATTCAATTCTAATAGCCCCGGTTGTTGGTGTTGGTACTGGTGTCGGTGTCGGAGTCAGTGTTGCAGATACATGCAAAGTTCCGTCAGTTAACTCTACCTCTTTCGTCCATTTCTCATATCCTGCAAGATAAAGTTCAACTGTATGGTACCCGAACTCTACACCTGGTATCGTGGCTGGTGTTTTAGTCAACATACCCCAGCATTGACCATCTAAGCAAATCGAAGCACCTGATGGTATGGACGCGACTGCGATAGCCCCCGTTGCTGGTGGTGTCGGAGTTGGCTTGTGCTTTGGTTTCAATTGTGCATTTACATATGTTGTTTGGTCTACATGTACCTGCACTGTATCAGACCAGTCATAATAACCCTCAAGAGAAAGTGTGATTGTAGAGTAGCCCACGGATACTTTATCAAACGTATAGGGTGTTCTAAATATTGGACCAACAAGCGGCCCGTCTGGGGTCTCTAATCCTATCGTTGCTCCGGATGGTTCTGAAGTGACACGGATAGACCCTTTTTGATATTGCGGTGGTAGTACTAGGGCGGATATAGCGTGACTATGAACTTTGTCATTCTTGGTCGTGTTTAGTGTAGCACTTGCATCTGTTATAGTAAACCCCTCTAGCGTAACGTTATTCTGGTCTGTTATGTTGAATACATGCCTGTCTGTTCTGTTTGACTGCACGATAGTAACTGCGGATCCGTTAGCCGAACGTAATGTTATATTTGATCTGTTCACAACCACATTTTCGGTGTATGTGCCATTGTGCACAATGATAGTATCACCGGGATTTGCCATGTTTATTACTGCCTGGATTGA
>JAUWVD010000077.1 GCA_030617585.1 Candidatus Methanophagales archaeon | reverse complement strand
ACAATTCCTCCACCTATCGCCTTTAACCGGTTGCAAGCGAGAGCCATATCTTCTTCGTTTGTGCCTATAACGACAATATTATGCGAGTCATGAGCGATAGTGGACGCGATTGCACCGGTTTTCAATCCAAACCCTTTTACGAAACCCAAGCCCATATTACCGGAGTAATGGTGCCGTTCGAGAACACCGATTTCTAATATATCACGAGCTATCTCTATGCCGCTTATCTCTTCCACAAGCTCTTCCGTCAGGAGTTCTCCCTCTATCAAACCGATTATCCTCGCTTTTATTGCGCCTTCTTGCTCTATCACGAACTCATCAGGTTTCACTCGCATTATCCTTACACTTTCGCGATATTGAGGATAGTTAAAGCTATATTCAGCACGCTGCGCAAAATCGGGCTTCCCATTTACTATCACTTTCTCGACTTCAAACGTCTCTAAATTTTTTAACAGTACGATGTCCGCGATTTTACCAGGGGCAATGCAGCCGATTTCGGCATCCAGTTTGAACCATTGTGCGGGATTTATCGTGCACATCTGCACCGCCTTCACGGGGTCTATCCCCTCCTCAATAGCTCTTCTCAAAACATAATCTAAATAACCCTCGTCCTTTAAATCGAGCGGTGTGCGGTCGCCGTCAGTAACAAGCATGCAATTCCTTGTATCTACGGTCCGCAACAGAGGAGCGATCTTTTTCAGGTTTTTAGCCACAGAACCTTCTCTCACCATCACACGCATACCCAGCCGGAGCTTTTCCTGTGATTCTTCATATGTGCTATTCTCGTGGTCCGAGCCTGCACCACTTACGACATAAGCGTTTAGATCTTTACCGCTGAGTAATGGTGCATGACCATCAATTGGCATTTTTAGCGCCTTTGCGATCTCTATCTTCTTCAATACCTCTTCCTCTTTTGCTATGACACCAACGTAGTTCATCACCTCTGCTAGGCCGATGATTCCGTCCATTCGCAGTAGTTTCCTTATTTCTGTATGGTCTATCGTCGCACCTGAGGTCTCGAGCCCCAGCGAAGGGTTTGTAGAAGGCACACAAGAAGGAGCCATACAAAATACTTTTAGTGCGGTGGTTCTTGCATCATCTAAAAGCGCTCGTATTCCCGCGATACCTAAGACGTTAGCTATTTCATGCGGGTCCGCAACCACAGCAGTCGTACCTCGGGGCACTACGGCCTTTGCAAATTCGCGTACCGAGAGCATGCTCATTTCTATGTGCGTATGCCCGTCTATCAATCCCGGAACCGCATAGCTATCCTGAGCGTCTATCTCAAGTCTACCCTCATATCTCCCTAATCCTGCTATCAAGTCATGAGCGATTGCAATATCGGTCTCGTATATCTCGCCACTGCATACGTTGACGAGATTCACATTTTTCAGTACTAAATCCGCTTTTTTGTTGCCTAAGGCAATGTCTACTAAGTCATTCATTTTTTGGCGTTTTAGTTTAGGAAACTGTATAACTAGATAGAGATCTATTTTTAATAAGTTCGTTATTTTAAATGTAGATGAGTTATCAAAGATATATTATCCGTTAGGTAGAATAAAAACATGGACTGATAGGTTAAATCAATAGAAAGAGACGATGAATGAGGATATTAAAAAGCGGATAATGGAAAAAGTTGAGATTGTGATTGAGCGAGTAGAGTTCATCGAAGAGCATCTATCAAATGAAATACTAAGAAATAGAATATTGCGTAAAGCGATATATAAAGAATTTCAAGAAGCGGTGGAAGCGGTGTCAGACGTGTGTGCAATGCTAAGAAGAGGACTGAATTCATCAGCAAAAGATGATTACAGTAATATTGATTTTTTAGTTGAACATGGTATTTTGGAAGAAAAAAAGGCGGAAAAATTAAAAGAAGCAAATGGATTAAGAAATAGACTGATTCATGGATATGATAGTGTAGATGATGAGACTGCATGTTATGCGATAATTGAATTGATAGAAGATTTAAGAGATTTTTCTGTTGCGGTGTTAGAATGGATAAGAAAGAACAACTCTTAGTCGTATTGAAGGATATAATACCATACGTTAAGGGGATATTGGTCTATGGATCATTTATTAAGGGCTATGCAGATGTGAAATCGGATATTGATATATGTGTGATAGAAAAGGAAGGTATAGAGTCGAAGGTTTTGTACGAGCGGATTTTGAAAGTTTCGGCAGATGAAAGATACGATATTGTGATATTCAATAGGATACCTTGGTATCTGAGGGGTGAGATACTGGAAAATAACGAGGTTATCTATGCAGAGGACGATGATGACCTGGATTTTTGGTTATACAAGCAATTAAAGGTATGGAATGGGATGAAAAGGAGGCAACGGTTAGTATCTGCTGATGATTTAATCGCTAGAGCGGAAGAAGGGCGATTGAAAAAGGATCAAATCACTTGAACTAGAATTCAACATCAATCTTCTTACCTGCGATCTCCTCTAAGGCATCTAGCAAAAGCCGCTTCTTCGCTATAAGTTCCTCTTCCAGTGTAACTATACGTCTCTTTGATCGGTCTATACCTTCTTTTAATCGCGCGTGTTGCCCCTTGGCAGAAGCAATAGATTGCTCGATCTCTGCTTTATTTCCAAGGATCGTCATATCAGCAAGCTTACCTTTACGCTCTTTTATTCTTGACTGTAACTGATCCCTTTTTCCTTTTATCGTGGCTAGTTCAGCATTTAAGAGATGATCTATCCATTTCAATGTTGTGTCTCGCTTTCGATCTTTTAGAATAGAGGCTTCACCTTCTATGACTTTCTTAATAGCGAGGAGCGAGTCATTGATGTCCCCCTCGAGAGCTCGAATTGGGGACAACAGGATAGAAGATACCGCTCTCCGCTCTTCCGGAGTAAGTGTATGCCGCCCACTCTCATCCTGTTTCTTTAATAGGTTGAGTGGTTTATTAATAGGGGCGAACAATTTGCTAACATCCGATTCAAGCACATTTAAATCCGCCTCTAACCGTGATAATTCGGTTTCAAGCTCTTTGAGTTGCATCCATTCCGCGTCTTCTTCTATCTGCCGCAACCTCACCCCTTCTGTTTCTATTTTACTTTTGAGTACAGAACAGTCTTCTTCTTGATCACGAACATTCGCCTTCTCCTTTTCTATCTCTGATTTTAGATCTTTTATGGCCTGTATAATCCCCGGCACTTCTTCTAACTTCATTATATGGCTTTCTTTTTCACGTATTGGCCTAATAAGTAGGTTAAGAGCAGTTTTCAGGCGTTTGAGATCGGATACAACCACCTTAACTACATCAGGGAAAAGAGACCGAACATAGTAGATGCTCTTCGATGATTTGCCAAGAGTTGATTCTATGTTAGCGGATGTCAGTTTATAAAAGGACAGAACAGTTTTATAATCGGTTTGGGTGGGAACGGAAATTTTTTCAGTCAGCGTATTGAGCTGTTTCACCATTTTATCTCGGTTTACCAGCCCTAATTTGGAGATATTAGCAGGCATATTCTCAACTGGTTCCGCGTCCTGAAGCTGGGTTGTATCCTGTTTGAGCCGATCACGTACATCCGCTATCTCACGAAATAACTTATCGGCAGTTGCACTCAGACTACGGAATAGCGAGTTCGACACCAGCTCCAACCAGGTATCTAGCCCATCGAAGGAGACGGTGGACGGTATTTCATCCTTACCAAAGATACTACTTAGCCACTTCACATGTTCATGTAGGTGCTAGCTATGTTTATAGTTTTGCTTCCGCTATGCAACTTCCCGTTCGAAATTCTCCGGCCATGTTAAAAATATATGGCTGCACCTTTGACAAAGAACAAAATACCCAAAGAAACCATGAAGATGGCAATTACGAGCATCGTTAATTCGTATCTCCGCCCGACAAAGAAATTCTTGCCTCGGGCGAAAGAGAAAGAGACGAAAGAGTACCACGTGAAATCAGAAAGGAAATGCCCTATGGTAACCAAAATTACTCCGGCTAGGGCAAGCCACTCAAATCCAGTTAATAAAATCGGGTATCCTATTGCCATCCACCAAGGTATAAAGGAGGGATTGAAAGCAGTGAGTAGAAAACCGCCAAAAATCGAACTTTTATAATTATACTTTGTGCCTCTCATTTCATTGCTTATCAGTTCCTCTTGTGACCCTGACTTCACAGCCTTCGCCTCTTTAATAACACTTAATGACATTAAAATAAGCGCAATGCCACCTATTAGATATATCCATGATTCTAATTGATTGAAATAGCTTTTCAATCCAAGTCCTAAAACAACAAGTGCTAATATGATCACGCATTCAACGAAAACGTGACCTACTATAGTGAGAGGCCCTGATAATGCACCTTTCTTCAATGTGTCGGATATTACAAAAGCGAAAAGCGGTCCAGGTATCAAAGCTCCGCTCAGCCCAGTCAGAAACCCAATAGCTACCAGCGATGCACCGATTAAGAAAGGTGAAGCAGTCATTTTACTACTATAAAAGAGAGAGTGGAAAATATAAGCTTTTTCTCTTGACAAAATCATTAAAACGCGAAACGTATTGATCTATTTGTTAGGCCCATATATTACTTAGTAACTATTATTATTATTCAGTAACTTTTATGGACAAATAAAAGGCGGGGGCTCGTAGCTCAGTGGAAGAGTGCCTCCTTCGCGAGGAGGAAGCCACGGGTTCAAATCCCGTCGAGTCCATAAATAAGATAAGTAGAAGAAGAAATAAAAAAATGAACAAAAAAGGTGATGTGAGTACAGATGATGCCACAAATGGGTTATGATCGGGCGATAACAGTATTCAGCCCTGATGGAAGATTGTTTCAAGTAGAATACGCAAGGGAAGCGGTGAAAAGAGGAACTACCGCCGTGGGGATAAAGGCACAGGATGGTGTTGCACTGTTGGTGGACAAGAGATTGACTTCCCGACTATTGGAAGGTGGCTCCGTAGAGAAAATATTCCGGTTAGACGAGCATATAGGCGCAGCAACTTCGGGATTGGTAGCAGATGCGAGGATGCTGATAGATCGAGGTCGGATAGAATCACAAATAAATAAAGTCGTATATGACGAGCCAATAGATGTGGAAACATTAGCGAAAAAGATATGCGATTATAAACAAGCATTTACACAATATGGCGGGCTTAGACCTTTTGGTACCGCGTTGTTGATCGGTGGTGTGTACAATGGCGATAAGTTCCTCTTTGAAACTGACCCCAGTGGTGCGTTACTGGAATATAAAGCAACTGCTATAGGTTCCGGGAGAAGCATAGTAACTGAGCTACTTGAGCAGCAGTATAAAGAAGACATCAAACTTAAAGATGCCATCTTGCTCGGTTTGGGAGCGTTGTATAAAGTAACAGAAGGAAAGATAGACATAACAACCGTGGATGTAGGTCTCGCTGAGTCAGAGACGAAACGTTTCAGGATTTTAGAGGCAAAGGAGCTGGAACCGTACATAAAGAAGGTGCAAGAGAAGGGAAAGAAGGCAGAAGAGTAAGGAAATGGTAAATCTAGACAAAGCGGTGGTGGCCAGGTATAAGCACGGTAAGAAGAATTTTGAGACACTCGTTGACCCTGAGCTGGCATATCGGATCAGGAGTGAGGGTAAAGGTGAAGTAGAACCCGCTTTGGCTGCTGATGAGATCTTTACAAATGCTTCAAAGGGTGAAAAGGCAACGGACGGGGATTTAATGACCGCTTTTTCTACCACCAATGTCGTGGAAATAGCGGAGAGAATAATAAAAGAAGGCGAGGTGCAACTGACTGCGGCACAAAGGAGAAAAAAGGTTGAGGAGAAAAGGAAGATGGTAATAGACCAGATTGCTCGTATCTCTATAAATCCGCAGACTAAAACACCTCATACGCCTACAAGAATAGAAATTGCTATGACCGAAGCTAAGGTGCACATTGACCCCTTTAAACGTGTAGACGAGTTAGTAAATGAGACGGTGAAGGCTATACGGCCAATAATTCCGATAAAGATAGAGGAGAGCAAGATAGCGATAAAGATCCCGGCGGCATACACAGGTCGCGTGTATGAGCTAAAGGGTAGTTATAGCGTGA
>JAUWVD010000008.1 GCA_030617585.1 Candidatus Methanophagales archaeon | reverse complement strand
TACTTGATGAGGAAGCACAAACCTTTTCATACGAAGAAAGCACAAACCATTAAATGTAAATGACCGAACTAACGCTTTCAGGGACAGTTGTATATGGCGATGAATTCGAGGAAATGGCGGGGTATGTGGTAATAGAAGATGGAAAGCTAAAAGAGATAGGAGAGGGGCAGATAGAATCAGCAGTAGAAGGCATTATAATTCCGTCTTTCGTCAATGCACATACACACATCGGCGATTCGGTAGCAAAAGAGCCTGATAATATGCCTTTAGAGCAATTAGTGGGTCCCGGAGGGTATAAACATAAATTATTGGGAGAAACAGCACATGACGCGCTTGTTTCCGCGATGAGCGATACCTTTGCTGATATTTTTGCTACTGGTACACAGATGTTCGCGGATTTCCGTGAAGGTGGCATTTATGGTCTGCAAGCATTGGAAGAAGCTTTTGATCTGGCTGGGGGGCGCGAGCATTTAAGTATGAAATCATTCGGCAGAATGACAGAGAAAGCGAAGCGTAGCGATGAAGATATTAACGTGCTTTTTGAAGCTGTGGATGGAATCGGGCTGAGCACTGTGGCGGACTATCCGCAGACAGAGTTGATATTCTTGGCCGAGGAGACGAAGAGAAGGGGGAAAATGTTCGCACTTCACGCGGGTGAAAGGAATGCAGAAGACATAAGTGGCGCGATAGAACTTGAGCCCGACTTCATTGTGCATCTTATACATGCATCACCACAGGACTTCAAGAGGATGCAGGATATGGATATTGGTTCTGTCGTCTGTATTCGGTCAAATCTGGTGACAGGTATGGGACTGCCGCCTTTGCTTCAAATGCTTGAATCGGGTTTAACTGTGGGTGTCGGCACAGATAACGTGATGCTCAACTCGCCTAATATGTTCTCCGAGCTGGAATTCATCGCCAAAATTTTTCGGCTCGATGAAAGAGAAGTAATGAAGATGTGCACACTTAATTCCGCAAAGATACTGAATGAGGGGAAATTCACGGGGTCCATAGAAGAGGGTAAAAAGGCGAATTTGTTGGTGATAAAAAATGACACGCCGAATATGCGAAACGTGAGGAACCCGATAAGAGGGGTAGTGAGGAGAGCGACACGGGATGATATTGCGGCGATAATACATGAAGGGGAGATTGTGAAGTTAAGTTGTTAGACGAAAACACGTAAGTTATTCATTTTATTATATTTCATTTACTTCTATGATTATTTTAACTTTTGTAAAATAATATTTGCTATTCGCAAATCATCTCGTGTATTAACATTTATGCCAAGTAAAGGATCATTAAAGACAAAAGGTATCGTATCTTTAGAACTCGTGACCACATTGATGCCACAGGAAACGAGTTCTTTTCCTTCATGCTCAAACGTGTAGCTTGGTATTACCTTCTTTGGCACTATCTTCCGGGGAACAGCGCCTGTGATGCTGGTGCGGTGCGAGGAAAAAGCGTCTAGCATCGCATTAATATGCTCAGTTCTTAAAAACGGGATGTCACATGCAACTGATATGAATTCTGGATAACACAGGAGCAGATATTGCAAATCTTCGTGATAACCCGCCCCGGGTGTTGCTACTGTTTTATATCTTACACGTTTGCAATACGCCTCTGTTTCTGGTGTGTTGTCTGTGATAGCCACGATAAAATCAGATACTCTTGATTTGGAAACGCTCTCGACAAGCAAATCTATTAGTCGCTTTCCATCTATCTTTGTAACTGCCTTCTCACCCCCCTTATGCCACCCCATTCTGCTGCTCTTCCCACCTGCAAGGATTATCGCAATCATTACATTAAACCCCAAATTTTAATTGCTTTCTGAATAGTAAAATTTATATCTTTATAGCTCAATTATACAATGAGACTTGAAAATGGGGATAAAAACATCGGCGGAAATAACACAGATACTAAAAGAGAAATGGGATAAGAGCAAGAATAGGGAAGACTGGAGAGTACTATCCGGACGGAATCCAAAGGGTCGATATGACATGTTCATCTCCAGCTCTGAGCGTATGTGGCAGATAAAAATTGAGCATACGGGACGTAATGAAGCGATGGGATTTGGCTGTGAAGTAGGGAAAACCGATGATGAGATAGGAAAGCTTATGGTTGCAGGCGCGCCAGTTCCTTTCGGTTTGATCTCGCCTCAAAAGGCCGATCCAGCCATTATAATGGCCGGAGTGCAGCAATATTCCTCTGATTCTGCTAATGCGCTTTCTACGGACTATATCTCAGAAAAGCAAGCGAAGCTGGATGAGAAGTTGGACCTGGAGATAGAGCGAATGAATAGTGATCCAATGTTAAGAAGAAGGTATAGAGAGCAGAAAGAGCGGGAGCGAACCCCTTATTTGTAATGGTGTTGCATGTAAACAAAAAGGGGATAAGAGTACTTGGTATTGCAGAAAGCTTCAAGCGCGGAGAAGAGAAGTCAGTGCTTGCAGGTGTCGTTATGCGGTCAGATAACATTATAGACGGCGTTGCTTTCGACCGTATAGCCGTAGGCGGAATGGATGCTACCGACGGGATTTTACGGCTATTCACCTCTCTTCAGCGGGATGATATAAACGTGATGATGCTAAATGGATGTGTCATCAGTTGGTTTAACATCGTGGATATAAAGACGGTATACAAAAAGCTGCGTATCCCGCTAATCTGTGTCACTTACGAGGAATCAGAAGGTTTGGAAGAGCATATAACCAAGCATTTTGCAACAAGTGAGTGCGATTTACGGATAGCCGCCTATAGAATGCTTGGAAACCGTGTGCCTGTGAAACTGCATGATAATTTTGAGATATTAATACGTTTTTTAGGTATGCAAAAAGCTGACGCGGGCGCGCTGCTTAAAAAATTCATCTTGCATGGCAAAGTGCCCGAGCCATTAAGGGTTGCGAAGATAGCTGCAAGGGCAATCATCAGAACGAATAAAACGTTCTTTTGCTAAATACCGCTTTTCTTACAAAGAAAAGGTTTATAGCAGCACATCTATATCCAACTGCTCTGATAATTCTTTGTATCGGTTCCGGATCGTAACTTCTGTCACGCCCGTAACATCTGATACTTCTTTCTGTGTGCGATGTTCACCACTTAATATTGCCGCGATATAGATAGCTGCGGCTGCTATTCCTATCGGCCCTCGCCCATTGGTCAGTTCCGCTTCCGATGCCTTTTTTATTATCTCTACTGCTTTTGACCTTATCTCACCGCTCAGATCGAGTAGGGAGCAGAAGCGAGGCACGAAGTCTACAGGAGAAGCAGGCGTAACTTTCAGATCTAACTCACGTAAAAGGAATCGATATGCTCTACTTATCTCCTTCTGCCCGACCCGGGACACATCCCTGACTTCTTCCAGAGTTCGCGGCACACCATACTGCCTACAACTAACATACAAGATCGCAGAGGTTATTCCTTCTATGCTCCGCCCGCGAATTAGATGTTTCTTCATTGCCTTCCTATATAGCATAGATGCCGCCTCACGGATATTTATCGGTAATCTAAGCGCACTTGCCATCCGATCTATCTCAGAAAGTGCAAAAATAAAGCTCCGCTCTGTTGTATTCGCAATGTGAGTCCACTGTTGCCTTTTCTTTAGCTTATATTGGCCCTGACCCGGTGAACTCCAGGTGACAAGTGTGCTAAGCCCCTTGTCATGTATCCGATAAGTCATCGGTGCTCCAACCCTAGCCCTTTTTGACGCCTGCTCGGAATCAAAGGCTCGCCATTCCGGTCCAAGATCCACGATATTCTCGGCTATTACCAGTCCACAATCAGCACAGAAAAGCTCTGCTTTACCATAATCTCTTACCAAGTTCTTAGAGCCACACTCAGGGCATTCTTTTAGCTTCTCTTCAGCGTCCGCTTTAGCTTTATCCCCTCTCCGTCTATTTCCATTATACTTCCCCTTTTCCTCAATACTCTCTGGGGACACCATTTTTATTTACTTTACTCCTTAGGCATATATAAATGAACAGTTTTCCAAGATCGTCTCACGTAAGCGGGAATATCATCCAGCTCTTTCCCTTTTAGTAGCCCTTTTAGAAATTGAATGGTTTTCAGGTCCGCCGGGTATCCACTTCCTATCTCTGCTCCTATCTCCACCTCAAGCACTCTTATAGATCTATCTCGGTGTACCTTCGCAACTATTGATGCTGCGCTGACAACGGGATAGTGATCATCCGCTTTCCACTCAGAGATTATTTCGAGCTCCCCGACACCCTTGTAGTTCGACCTAAGATTAGCCGCGAACCGCTCGGGCTTTACATCCGCAGCATCAACAAAAGCCCGGGCCGGCTGAAAATGGTTGATCACTTCGGAAAAGAGCTCGACCGTGATTTCATTTAAAGTACGCTCTTCTCTAGCTTTGTCTATCTCGCTTGCAGTCATCTCCACGACATGAACCTCGGTCGCATCTTCTATAATTTTCGCCAGGTATTCTCTTCTCGAAGCGCTCAATCGCTTTGAATCTTTCACCCCGATCTCTTCCAGCCCATCATAATTTAAAACCCCGGCAACAAACATAGACCCTATTACGGGGCCTCTACCCGCTTCGTCAACTCCTAGCTCTCTTTGTTCCATCTTTTCAATACATATATTTTCTCTTCAAGTATTTTTATTATCAGCAATTGATCGCTGAGGATTTTATGAGGATGGGTGAGGCAGCAATGAGATCTTTTAGACTTGGCGAGAGAACAAAGAGATCCCCTATTCTTTTTTCGTTACGTTAACCTTAAATTTTCTTCGATTTCCCTCTCTTCCGCTTCTTTCATCCCCCTATAAGTGATTCCATATTCTTTCCTAAATATCTTCAAAATACCCATTAAATCTTTTAAAATGTTATTTTCAAGTTCAAGCAAATTTTTGCGTCTCTCTTCAACCTCAGCTTTACACTCTTTGACCTCTTTTCTTTCTCTGAAACTGAGGAACTCCTTTTCGTATAAATCCCAGAATTTACGATATGTATCGCGCTTGCTTAACTCTTGCTTATTATTAACAATGAGCCCTAAAATGTGTCCAAAATTTTTGTCGGTTGGTTCAAAAAGACTTGCATAATCAGGTTTTTCACTATATCCTTCAAATCTCTCTGAAACTTTGTTTCTGAAATCCGGCAGTGATTTAATTTCATCTCCAAACTCTTTCAGGCTCTCATCTAACTTTTCCACCTCTTTATCATGCTCTTCTATTTTTTTAGCGACCTTTGGATAAGCTCTTTTAAAATCATCATAGATAAGCTCCTTCATGCCCCACGAAAATGTATACGTAAGCTTGGTAATATTTACACATCCTCCATCTTCCCATCCAAAATCTCCCTTCTCCAAGTATTTTTTCTGGCTCTCCAATCTTTTAACCAGAGGATGAATCACAAGTTCAGTGATTTCTTGAATGCGTGGCTTCTTTTTCTCTCTTCGCTGTTCTCGCAAAAGTAAATAAGTTAAAGTTGCATAAATTACCGTGGCTATTGCTATCACTACGGGAGATAATGCATTTGCGTAATATTCCAAATTGTAAATCAAGACTATAGCGGATGGTATAGCCAATATTGCTATCAAGAAACATACAAATCCGATGATTCTCTTTTCGCCGTTCATTCCTGTTCTGAAAGGAATATACGCCATAAATCGCTAATCATTCTCGTGCTCGCTCATCCAGCGGTAAATCCCTTATCTTTATTTATCCCTTTTGATTTGTTTTCCAATAAATCATTATATGCAGAGGTAGCAGCGATAGCGCCTTCCGCACATGCTACTACTATTTGCCGCACGCCTCCCGTTATGTCACCTGCAGCATATACCCGCTTGAGGTTCGTTCTCTGGCTTTTATCTGTAATTATGTAACCGCTTTTATCCATCTTAATACCCATTTGCGTGGCTAACTCATTTAGGGGCTCTTCGCCTTTTGTGTGATAGATGTCCTTTTCCGTGATTGCCGTCATCTCTTCCGCTCCAAACTCTACCGTTTTAACTTCTTCCAGCGCATTTGATAATCCGCCGCATATCCCCATATCAAGCACCAGTGTCTCCAATCCGCTTCTCAAGCCATACATCCCCGCGTTTATTCCTGCGGGACCCGTTCCGACAGCAATCAACTCTTTTTTCATGATCTCTATCACATGAAAATACGATTATTTTATAAGCACGTACTTATTATAAATGCTCATAGGGCCCGTGGTCTAGTTGGAATGACGTCGCCTTGACATGGCGGAGGTCATGCGTTCAAATCGCATCGGGCCCATAGAATCTACCCAAAAAGCGGGAAATTTTTGTGCCGATAATGCAAAATGAAAAGAGCAAAAGTCAAAGTTCAACAGAAGGCGACAATAAGTGTTTTTGTGGCTGTCTCACAATTGATTTTGAATTGTTGGAGAGCCCCTCAAAATCAGTAACAATATTAAGTCCCTCCTTTTTGCGGGCTCAAATGTTCGGCCCGTATAAATAAATCTTTCTTCCGCTTCGAATCCGAAATCTCAACTATGTACGCTCTCCCTCGCGTACCTTTCACCTCGCCCGTCAAGCCGTGGAATCTATGATGCGGCATACCCTTATGAATGCTGGGGTCTATACGGATGTGCACTTTCTCTCCGAGATCAAAGCTTTGGATGGCTCTACTTATAGGGGACAATCCTCGCTCCCTCTTCCTTTTGCTCAACTTCTTCCTTGTTCTTTTCCTCTCTCCATGTGAACGTGGCATCTATTCTACCTCTGCAAATAAATGATTCTTCTTCTATATATTTATATTTGTGTTTTTTATACCAAAAGACCTAAATTTTTATTAAGAGAAAAATGAAAACATCGCGAATATCTGGTTTTTATAAGCTAAGAGTAGAAGAGCGATTAGAGAAGCTAAGCGATTTTGCAGATCTAACAGAAGAGGAGCTAAAAGTACTTGGCAATATCGGGGCACTCGGAGAGATAGCGGACAGAATGATAGAGAACGTTGTTGGCACCATGCCATTGCCGGTAGGAATTGCCGTGAATTTCGTTATCAATGGCAAAGATCATCTGATACCAATGGCAATAGAAGAGCCGTCTGTGGTCGCAGCGGCAAGCAATGCGGCAAAAATCGCACGGCAAAAGGGTGGGTTTCAGACAGGTTCCACGGAGCCTATAATGATCGGACAGATACAAGTGACTGGCGTTTCCGATCCGGCATCTGCGAAATTCACCATTCTCAGACATAAGCAAGAGATTTTAGACAGTGCGAATGAAAATGACCCTGTGCTTGTGAGCCTTGGCGGCGGTGCGAAAGACCTGGAGGTAGAGGTCATTGATACGCTTGCAGGTCCCATGGTGATAGTCCATCTTTTAGTCAACGTTAAGGACGCGATGGGTGCGAATGCAGTAAATACTATGGCTGAAGCGGTTGCACCATTTATTGAGCAACTTTCGGATGGTAAAGTGAATCTGCGAATCATTTCTAATCTCGCAACGCACAGGTTAGCATTTGCACGTGCGGTTTTTGCAAAAGACGATATCGGTGGCGAGGATGTTGTTGATGGTGTCATCAGCGCGTACCTGCTTGCAAAGTCCGATCCGTACAGATGTGCAACCCATAACAAGGGTATAATGAATGGTATAGACCCGGTTGTAATAGCCACCGGTAACGATTTCCGCGCGATTGAGGCGGGCGCACATTCGTACGCCAGTATTACCGGGCAATATCTACCATTAACCAAATGGGAAAAAGATAAGAACCATGATCTGGTTGGTACTATTGAACTGCCCATTGCGGTCGGTCTCGTTGGTGGTGCCACAACGGTTCATCCGACAGCGAAGATAAATGTCAAGATACTTGGTGTGAAGACGGCAAACGAGCTTGCGGAAATCATCGCCGCTGTGGGTCTAGCGCAGAATTTCGCGGCACTGCGCGCTTTAGCGACTGAAGGCATTCAACGTGGGCATATGTCCTTACATGCAAGGAACGTCGCCATAGCAGCCGGTGCGAAGGGTGAAATGATAGACAAGGTGGTGGAAGTCATGGTGAGGGAGAAGAAGGTGAGAATCGATAGGGCGAAGGAAGTGCTGACTAGTTTTTTTACATCCACTGGAGATAATGTTCACGTATAAAATCGTAATTCATTTTGACGTTACTCAGCCCTTTTAGTATCGCTCCATGTCCGGGCAGCAGAAGCTCGGTATCCAGCGCCGATATCGTATTAATAGAGTTTATCAGCTCTTCATTGTTACCAAACGGCAAATCTGTCCGCCCTATGCCTTTGTCAAATACCAAATCGCCCGAAATCAGTGTCTTCTTATCCACAGCGTAAAAGCAAATGCTCTCTGGTGAATGCCCTGGTGTATGCTGTATCCTCAACTCGGTGTGTTCTAAACTATCCTCAAACACAAAATCCACCTTGAATTTCTTCGCTTCTATGCCTAAAACACGCGATGCTTCCTCTAATAGCATGTCACGATATTCCCATTGTGACGAATGTACCGCAACTTTAGCACCGGAGACATCTTTAAGTGCTGCTGTTGCGTCACAATGGTCAGGATGGAGATGCGTAATTGCTATAACATCTACTTCTTTTGGGGCTATGCCATCCTCCTGCATCTCTTTGAGTAGTAGTCCAAGGTAATTCCCCAGTCCCGGGTCTATAAGGACTGTTTGTTCACCCCTTATCACGTACGTGTTTGCATCAAGCACGCCCTTCTCTCTGTACCAGAACACGCCATCTTGAAGTTCCATGTTCTTACTTTAAAAATAATAAATAAATAAAAGAGAAAGAGGTAAAAAAAACAAACCTCTTCTATTCCATTAGTTTCTTAAGTGGTGGTATTATCCGGGGATACCCAACAGCCATCATGTGACATCCGGCAGCCGGTGTTCCTTTTAGATGCTCCAGGAACCCGGTAAAGAACTCTATGTTTACCCTATCAACCTCTTCCTTCTTCTTCTCCTTGTCCTTTATCGCTTTCGTCGCCCTCATAGCCTCCAGATAATCCGGTGGCACATCCACACCCGCAACATATTTATCGAAGAAATCCGCCTGTCCGAAAGTCCTTGCCGGGAATATCCCTACCAGAATCGGGACGTCTACTTTACCCAACTCGTCAAAGAACTTATCCAGAACGTCCGTGTAGTAAACGACCTGAGTTTGCAGGTATTCTACGCCGGCATTGATCTTTCTCTTCACTTTTCCCACTTCCGCCTTTAAATGTGCCGCACCAGGTGCCGCAGCACCGCCTACATGCAGTTTCGGTGGGTTATGTATCTCATTACCACCAAGGTCTTTGCCCTCGTCCACCATCGTCCGTATCAGCTTTATAAGCGTGGTTGAGTCCAGGTCGAATACCGGCTTTGCATCTGGTGTATCACCCAATGAAACGTGGTCGCCCGCTAACGCTAAGATATTCTTCAATCCTAAGGCGCCTGCGCCAAGCACGTCTGATAGGAGCGCCATACGATTCCTGTCCGAACACCTCAACTGGTAAACGCATTCCATACCCGTCTCTTTCTGGATTAGATACGACGCTGCCATACTGTTAACATACGCGAAACTCTGCGGATTGTCCGTCACGTTACAGGCTACCACCATACCCACCAACTCTCTTGCCATCTCAATCGGCTCGTTGACATCTCCCGCTTTCTCCGGCTCTAACTCGCCTGTGAAGACGTACTCCCCCGCCTTCAACTCTCTCATCAAATCACTATAAACCTCGTCACCCATTTTTTTATCCTCCTCCTTTACTCATCAAGCTTTGGCTTCGGACCGAATGTAACAGCCATCATTCCCTTCATAGCACCTATACCGGCAGCCAAATCAATCTTTACTGGCTCTTCCATCTCGAACAGGCGTGGTCTCTTCGCTTTACTCCATTGATGTGGGTCTCGTATACTTATGAATTTGTCGAGTTCGTCAAGTTTCTCCATTCGCTCATATATCTTCACCCAGGCACAGTCCTTATTCTCGTCTATTTCACATTTATTTCCCTCTCGTACACCACCACAAGGGCCGTTCATCAATCCCTTTCCGCACGAAGTCAAAGGACAGATACCCGCGGTTTTGCCTAATTCACACATTCCGCATGACTGGCATGTCTCCTTGAACTTCTTAGGGCCACCGCCTACAAGCCCTATTGCATCGTTTGCCGGTATTACGGACTTCGCAATCCCCATTTTCTCGTCCATGTATTCGGTCACTACTTGCACACCATCACCACAACTCATTACTAAAAGAGCATCGCGATTCTCAAGCTCTTTTCGGTTCTTTTCCAGCCATACCCCACTCTTCTCAATATCACAAGCTTGAATACTGAACGGCAGGGGCATTTTGAACACATCCTTCCCTTCTTTCGTGAGATTCTCTGCCATCTCATTTACCGCTTTTGTGTCGCCTGTACGATAGAACGTAGCACATCCACCACAACCCATTACTACTACCTTCTGTTTTCCCTCGAGATAACCCAAAATCTCTTCCATAGGCTTCTGCTCTTGCGCAATCATATTATACTATACCTCCATTAATTATCTGGAGAACCGGAAGCTATATAAAAGTTTCTATTTTTTCGCCCTGGCCTATAAATTCGCATTCATGAACAAAAGCATGTACAGCCCTATCAGCACCAGTATGACTCCCGATACCTTTTTAATAATCACACTGTACTTATTAAGCGGTTTTAATGTGAATCGGGAAGTATACGCAATAGCAAGTAGCGGTATCCCCAATCCAAGCGAATAGATAGCTAAAAGAATGGCTCCATAGAGTATGTTGCCCTCCACAGCCACAATCGCAAGTATCGCACCTAGTATTGGGCCGACACAGGGAATCCAGATAATGCCCAGTGAAAAACCGAACATAAGACCTCCCGCGGTACTTCCCGCGTTTGTCATCGAAAATTTCGGGCTTAGCCCTGTACTTGGTATGATCCTGCGGATATTTTGCGCTATTACATCAAAGATCATACAGAGCCCCAAAAATATGATTACTACCCCCCCTATTGTATAAAGCATAGTTTGATATTGTTGAAATACCGATCCAAAGGCAGAAGCAAGCACCCCCATCAGAGTAAATGAAGCGGATAGCCCGATAACGATTGTAATTGGCATATATTTGCCCGATTTAGTTGAATATGCTGCAATTAGCGGGATAACAGGAAGTACACAAGGCGACAAAACGCTTAATATGCCAAAGGCGAAAGCGATAAGTGGTGACGGTGCACCCATCATTTCAGATGTCTCCTCTGGGTCCAAAGCCCGCAGATAAAGAGCGATACCAGTGCGGTCACCACACCAAATCCGGGCGTCTGCTTTTGTGACGTTTGCGGTGAATCAGCTAATTCAAGTGCCGTCTGCATCTCTTGCACCAGCGTATCGGCATCGCGGTAGCCAACTGTACGATATACCTCTTCTCCCTGTGAGTTCGTGAATACAATTGCTGGGATGTAGCGAATACCATATTGACTATCAAGCTCTCTTGAGCCGACAACAGGCACGAAATTTTTCGACATGTTAATCACCCGTGTATCGACAAGTTCATCCGCCAGCATCGCGCACGCAGGGCATCTAGCGCTAGAGAAGAGTATCATTGTTGGTTTGTTTTGTGACATTGCAATTTGCATACCGTCTTGATCATCATGCCATTCTATTTCCGATTGGGCATTTACGCCCACAGCAGCTAACATCGCTATGATCAGTGCGGCGAAAACGAGTGCGGTTATACCTCTTCTCATTAGACCTATTACCCTTTTTAGTAACTGCATCTTTCTGTTTATCGGTATAGTATATATAAGATAAGTTTAACAAGGTTAATGGTATAGAAAGTGATAAAGACCATGACACTACCCCTGCCGGATGTGCAAGCGAGCAGTCCTGACATAAAGATAAACTTGACGCGGGTGGGCGTAAATAACGTGAAGAAATTGGTAGAGGTTGCGAGGCCAAACGGTAAAAGACCGGTAATCCTCATATCCGAGTTCTATATCTATGTGGACCTTCCAAGCGATATAAAAGGTGCAAACCTGTCAAGAAATTTCGAGGCAATGTACGAAGTGCTGGAAGAAGCGCTTAACATGCCCATATACGAGGTGGAAGAATTATGTAGTGAAGTAGCGAGGAGAGTACTCCAGCTCCACGAATACGCTTCTACCGCCGAAGTAGGTATGAAATGTGAATATATGCTAAAAAGAAGAACGCCTGTGATGAAAATTTCCTGTCAGGAGCCTGCAACTATCTTCGCAGAGGCAAAAGCTTTTCGCACCGATAACAGCGACGTGAGAATAAAGAAAACAATAGGTGCAGAAATTGTTGGGATAACCACCTGTCCATGTGCACAGGAACTAATGAGGGATAAAGCAGCGGAAGAGTTAACGAAGAGGGGGGTGGCCAAAGAGGATCTGGCCACTTTTTTGGATGTTATACCAATAGCAACACATAACCAAAGAGGTAGAGGTATATTATCCCTGGAAGTGAAAGATGATATAAAACTACCTCTGGGGCGGATAATAGGTATAATAGAGCAATCAATGAGTGCAAAAACATACGAAATCTTGAAACGGCCGGATGAAGCGGAAGTCGTTGCAACTGCGCATAAAACGCCCATGTTTGTTGAAGATTGTGTTAGGGCGATGGCGAAGCGAGTAGTAGAATCATTTAATGAGCTCCCTGACGACTCTATCGTATCCATAAAGCAGATAAACGAGGAGAGTATTCATCAGCATGACGCCGTTGCGGAGCGAATTGCTTCTATCGGTGATCTGCGCAGGGAGCTAAAAGAAAGCGATGCCGGGGTGGCCTAGTTGGTTAGGGCGCTGAACTCATAATTCAGAGGTCGCGGGTCCGAACCCCGCCCCCGGCATAAATAAATGCAAAATGAAAAATGCAAAAGTCAAAGTTCAAGCAATAATGTGTGCTATTTACATTTTTCAATTTACATTATACCCTTTGCACTAAATAGCTCAAAATCCGCAGGATTTTGAGCTATTTCTCTTTTTCCTTTACATATATCGTATCCCCTTCCTTCAGCTTGCTGAGGAAAGACATAGTTGATGGTGTAAGTGACGGAAATGAGAGAGCCATATTGGCGCCATCGAAGGACTCGCCCGTGGGCCCGTACTCTTTGCTCTCATCCAATCGTATACCCATTACCCCGCGGTTCGCTCGGGACATGTTTGTAACGCCAAGTATGCCCTTTTTAACTGGCCCTGTTGGCAAATTCTCGGGCACTAGTGTCCCTGCTTCTTCGGAACTGCCCTTAAATAAAACCAGCATACCAGGAACGCTAAAATGCACATTCAGGTTCCCTATTGGCCTGTTAATCAATCCCGTAACCTTTTTGAAATACCAAAGAGTCCTTGGTGCTTCTTTATGAAATAATTCCACATCAAGTACCGCCTCACTTTTGACACCAACTGTCCTTACTGAACCAATATCCATAATATCCATTGTCAACGCTGGTGACTGATCTACAACTACCGCGTCATCATCTGTATTCCCCTCTCTCACCTGCTCAATGTTTTCACGCTCAAAAAACGCTTCCACTTCCTTTTGCGTATGTCCCACCATCATCATCCACTCCGGCTCTGTCACAGTGTAAACAGTATCACCCTGCTTTGCATAATCTATCAAGTCCCCGCCCTGGATTATCTCGCCAAACACGTTATGGGATATGTGCGGTAGTCTGTTCCCTTTATATGCATACACTTTCCCCTTCTCTGCTCCATCATTTCTTACCGTCAGGTAATATTTCGACCGATACCGAATATTCTCAATGGGTAAACTAAGCCCTTTTAGTGATTCAGAAGCTAAATAACTATTCGTATAATCATCTATGTTGAAGGTACCATCTCGCGTGAGAGATAAGAAGTGTTCACTAGACATTGGTGCTTCTTGAAGGAGTTTCACTTTTGCATAAGTGAATATCTCCTGCCCCTCTTCTATCTCGGTATTCATGTCCGTAGTGACAAAGCCAACTCTCTCCGCCTTTGTCACGATAGGGTTTATCTTCTCTATTTCATCACCTTCGTCCAAATCAGAGACAATACTCCGTCCCCTCGTTAGTCTTCCAATTACGGCATCTGAGCCTGTACCATAAGCAGCTTCATGCGCTCGCTTACTTATCATAAGGTAGGTCATACCGGGATCAAAACCGCCGAATCCAAAAAAGACATCCCACTTCTTGTAGCTATGCTCACTTTTTTCAACACTTAGATCCGATTTAAAGGGCCCAATAGCGGTCATAGCCTCACTCTTCCAGCCTATCTTGCCGCTTTCACCACACAAGCTATTATAAACGTCAAGGAAAAAAGAGATAGCTTTTGTATCTTTTCCGCTAACAATCTTTATCCTCGCCTCGCCCTTCGCTGTCTTCAATGAAAATTCGTTTTTCAATTCGCTTCGCTCTTTCTCGGAGATAACCCCTATTATGCTGCCTTGCCTGTATGCCCCATCTAACTCTTCGATAATGTCACCTAACCTCTTGCTTCTAACTTCTTGAGGCTCGCCATTAAAAGTAATTTTCATAATGTTACATCTATTGTGAAGCTAATTCTTAAACTTTTCCTTTTTGTTTCATAATTTATCTATGGAGAACTCGAAGACACAAACGGCGAAGATAAAGGTCAAAGTAAAGCAAATAGTCAAGAACTTCCCCCTACCTGCTTATCAGACTGAAGACGCCTCAGGCTTAGATTTATATGCTGCTATTGGGGTCCCCATACTCATTCAACCCGGTGAGATAAAGCTTATACCCACGGGTAT
>JAUWVD010000113.1 GCA_030617585.1 Candidatus Methanophagales archaeon | reverse complement strand
ATAAGCGATTGGAATTATCAGCAATTGGATCAGATAAACAGTACAAAGAATAACTTTTCATTTATTGTTTTAGGTGATAATAAGAATTCCGTAACAGTATTTGAAAATCTGATAGAAAAGGTAAATAAAGAAGATGCATTATTCGCTATTGATACTGGCGATTTAGTTTTTAGGGGTGAGAAGCATAGATTCAACTTTTTTATGAATCAAATACAGGCGCTAAACAAACCGTTGTTAACTGCGATTGGTAATCACGAGTTAACGGACGAAGGTAGAGGTAATTATTATGATATGTTTGGCAGATTTTATTATTCTTTTACTGTTGGCGAAAATTATTTTATTGTTCTCGACGATGCGGATTCAAAAAATATTGACCCCTGGCAGATGAATTGGTTAGAAAACGAGTTACAAAAAAGCACAAACTATAGCAACCGGTTCGTATTTATGCACGTGCCTCTTTTTGATCCGAGGAACGGCGAACGTGCAGAGGGGCATAGTTTAGATGATTTAGAATTTGCAAATGAATTGAATGGCTTATTTGATGAGTATAACGTAACCATGCTTTTCTGTTCTCATATACATGCCTATTATAACGGGACATGGGGTAAAACTCCTTATATCATAACCGGTGGTGCAGGCGCGGAATTGGTTGGAAATGATCCGAACCATGATTTTTTCCATTACATTAAGGTGAATGTGTCAGAAGACGGAATCAAATACGAGGTTGTAAAACTAAAAAGCTCTGAGTTTGAAATAATGGCCAGATGGACTTATACCGTCTGGCTATACATTTATGCTTTTTTCGACATCAATGGCATATATATATTTATAGCTTTGAGTTGGATTTGTTTAGCATATTACATTATCTTTGTAAAAAAGAAATGGTTGATTTGGAACTATAGAAAGAAGAAGTAACGGTGATGACACAAAAGGAAGAGAAGATGGAAGAAGGGCGCGTGGAAAGCAAAGATGCAATCAATAATCCGGATATCATGAGGCTATGAGCAATGAAGGAAAGAATAAAAACGAGACTAAAGAAACGAGGAAGTGAAAAAAAGTAATATACCTCTAAATAAAGTATAACTTCTGCCTATCTAAGACACAGATTTACACGGATTCAATTTAATCTGCGTTAATCTGCGTTAATCTGTGTCAATAATTGATTTTAGTTTGTTCCTAGCCCTATTCCTCATGTTCTCATTTCAACGAGTCAATTATGCAATATTCGTCTATGAAAAGCTTTATATATACAAACTATATTATATCTTTGGTAAAGCGTTTAAAACTTTTTTGAAAGCTTGCAAGGGTTTTATAGCGGAAAAAAGAGGAGATATAAAAAATGTTGTGGAATCTTATAGCAGCGATCATATTTGTGATAAACGTTATTTTCGCGATTGGCATTATCTTTTTTGAACGAAATAGGAAGAATATAGGGGCAACCTTTGCGTGGCTGGCAGCGTTAATTTTCATGCCGGTATTCGGGTTTGTTTTATACCTGATCTTCGGACAGACGTTCTACAGGGAAAAAATGTTCAAAGTCAAAGCCGAACTCGATGCAAAGCAAAAATCACGACTCAAAGAGCAGTTGGAAGGGTTGCAGGAATATAAAGCCGGTCCTTCTGATAACGAGTTGGATAAATACCTTGCTATGGCACACATGCTGCTAGTCAATGATATGGCGCTACTGACTGAGAACAATCAGATCCAGGTGTATACTGATGGTAATGATAAGTTTAATGCACTGCTGGACGCGATAAAAAACGCCAAACAGCATATCCACATTGAGTACTACATCATAAGGAATGACGATCTTGGCCATAAAGTCGTTGCCGCACTGGCTGCGAAGGCGAGAGAGGGCGTAGAAGTGCGTTTGATCTATGATGGTCTGGGCTGTGCGAAACTACCACGAAAATTCTTTAATGAACTCACAGACGCAGGCGGACAGGTAGCCGGCTTTTTTGAGCGCAAGATACCAGTACTAAATAAACGTGTAAATTATAATAAGAATTATAGAGATCACCGTAAAATTGTGGTCATTGACGGAAATACCGGATTCGTGGGTGGATTCAACATCGGCAATGAATATCTGGGCAAAGGGCCGCTGGGTTATTGGCGCGACACGCACCTGAAACTTAACGGTTACGCAGTCGGTATGCTTCAGGTTCGGTTCTTCCAGGACTGGAGCTTCGCAGCAAAGGAAGTTCTGGACGCGGAAACCAAATATTTTCCAAAAGAACAGGACGTTACCGGCGATTCCGCCGTGCAGATCGTTTCTTGTGGCCCGGATACGCAGTGGGAGCCGATAAAAAAAGGATTTATTGCACTTATTAATTCTGCTGCGGAATACATCTACATCCAATCGCCTTATTTTGTGCTTGACGAGAGTGTAATGGAAGTGCTGAAAATTGCCGCTCTTACCGGTGTTGATGTACGGGTCATGATACCCTGCAAACCCGATCATCCGTTTGTGTACTGGACAAGTTATGCAAATATTGGCGAGCTTCTGGCTGCTGGTGCCCGTGCATATACATATGATAACGGGTTTATCCATAGCAAAACCGTTGTTGTGGACGGACTTGCGAGCTCTGTCGGCACGGCAAATTGGGACGTACGCAGTTTCAGGTTGAACTTTGAGACAAATGCATTCATTTACGGTCGTGAAATAGCCGTGGTGCTGAAGACCGCATTTGAGAATGACATCAAGCAGAGTACGGAAATTACTAAACAACTGTACAGCGAGCGGTCCACCAGAGTAAAGATAAAAGAATCTATTTCACGTCTGTTTTCGGCTGCGCTATGAGCGGCAGAAGACAAATCAAGAATACTGCTATTTGCGGTGCACTCTCGTTACCAAAACTAAAGATCCGCAAGATTGAACACAAGTATCCGGTTATTAGCCCGGACACGATTAAGCCGCCCGCTGTACCAATTCCGACAGGGACTCCCGCCATATCCATGGTTATTGAACCGAGAAAGACGGATTTAAGTGGTTCCGCAAGCATTTCGTCTCCCGTCAATTCCGGCCTCAAATTCAGGCGGGTTTTTATTATATAAATGCTATGGATAGAATTATCATCGCCGAGACGGAAAGCGAGGTGACAGCGGCAGTGAGGGGAGAGGTGGTGAACGCGGGTTGCAAACAAAGGGTGCAGACCTAACACATAAGATGAGTTTGGTTACCTCGCATGTCGTTAAGAATGCGCTGAGAGGGGTAAAAGGAGCAGTCAAAGAACGCTTGGCTAAGAATGAAAAATGAAACTGACAATAGGCAAAAAGAAAGTTAGTCCATTAACACGCAAATTTAAGCATTTGCAGCGTTATATCGAGATTATAAATATTCTATCCAAGTATGGTTGGGGTAGTGAGTTAGTAGCGAAGGTGGATTTACATTCGCTTTTCGGTGACCGCTTCAAATTCGGTAAAGAGGTGGCGGAGATATCGAAGCTTTCTGAGGGCGAACGAATAAGAAGATCTATTGAGGAGCTTGGACCTACATTTGTCAAATTCGGGCAGATGTTGAGCACCAGGCCCGATCTGGTACCACAGGAACTTATCGAGGAGCTAGAGAAACTGCAAGATGAGGTGCCTACTTTCCCAACGGAAGATGCAAAGCGGCTAATAGAGAAGGAATTGGGCGGGTCCATTGACAGTATCTTCAAAGAATTTCCGGATTCTCCATTCTCCGCAGCCTCTATGGCTCAGGTCTATAAGGCTGTACTGCCCGAAGGCGACGAAGTCGCAATCAAGGTCCAGCGTCCAGGTATTGCCGAGGTAATTGAGATAGACCTGGTGATAATGCAGGACTATGCCAAGCGACTTAAGAAGAAGCAGAAGGAGACGATTGGTATAGACCCGGAGACATTAGTATCGGAATTTGCACGTGCAATCAGGAAGGAACTGAACTTCAAAATAGAAGCCGGAAATATATCGCATTTCGATTCCGATTACCATGATGACCCGACCATACACGTACTTAAAGCCTATAAGAAGTACAGCACAGAGAAAATCTTGACGATGGAACTCATTGGCGGTGTCAAGATCACTGATAGTATAAAACAGGAACTGCAGGAGCAGTTTAGAATAGACCCAAAGCTAGTGGCATCTCGGGCTTTAGAGCTCGTGCTCAAACAAATTTTTGAACATGGGTACTTTCACGCGGACCCACACCCGGGGAACATCCGAGTCCTGGAAGACAGTATCATTTGTTTCCTTGATTTTGGTATGATGGGAACGCTGTCGGCACGGCTTCGAGAGCAGTTAGCCGATATTCTTATTGGCGTTGTAACGCAAGATGAACGAAAACTTACGCGGACTATTATGTCCTTAGGCCGAGGTGGCCAGAGCATGAATGAGGAAGAGTTAGAATCGGACATCGCCGAACTGATAAAAATGTACGCATTTGGTACTACCTTAGAAGATTTCGACTTAGGTGCTTTTCTTGGTGAGATTTCGGATCTGATTACTGCCTATGACTTGAAAGGACCACGTGACTTCTACTTACTCGGAAAAGCATTGTCGTCCATACAAGGCGTGTGTGCGGAAGTGGACCCGGACCTTAATCTGATGGCACAAGCCAAACCGTACGCAGA
>JAUWVD010000022.1 GCA_030617585.1 Candidatus Methanophagales archaeon | reverse complement strand
TGTATGACGTGAGGCGGGAGATAGGTGAGAGACTGGCAGGGGAGCATTGTGTGGAAGCGGACATAGTGTCACCGGTACCGGATTCGGGCATTACGTTTGCAATAGGCTATGCGAGGCAGGCAGGGCTTGATTATATTGAGGGCTTTATAAAGAATAGATACGTAGGACGGACATTTATCATGCCTGAGAAAGGTACAAGAGATACTGCGGTGCGGCTGAAATTAAATGTTGTGCGAGCTAATGTGGAGGGAAAACGAGTTGTGTTAGTAGATGATAGCATCGTGAGGGGCACAACATCGCGTAGCATTGTAGCTAATTTGAAGAAGAAAGGCGCGAAAGAGGTGCATCTGCGCGTAGGCAGTCCACCAATAAAGACACCCTGTTACCTTGGCATCAATACGCCAACGAGGGCTGAGTTGCTAGCATCGAATAGATCTATGGATGAGATTTGTAAGTTCTTAAATGCAGATTCCATAGGATATCTCAGTTTAAAAGGGCTGATAGATTCTGTAGGTATGGATGCAAATAATCTTTGCCTTGGCTGTCTGACAGGGAAATATCCTGTTGAAATACCGGGTGAAGTGTGCATAGCGCGACAGTTGAAACTGACACAGTTTTAAAAAAGTTTTTATATGATGTGGCGATAACTAATTAGTAATAGCAAATGGATAAGTCTAAGACGATTGTTATTTGCGTAGACAGGGATAATGATATAGGTGAGAAGGCAGGTTTAGATACGCCAATTATAGGAAAAGAAGCGAGTTTATCTGCCGCGACAAAATTAGCACTTGCCGATTCTGAAGATTCTGATGTGAATGCCATATTTTATGCTATAAGTGTATACGATCGGTTGGTTGAAGAGGATGTTGAGGCTGAGATCGTTTTGGTCGCAGGCGATAAGAAAGTCGGAGTCACATCAGATAGGGAGATAGGGAAAGAGCTGGATGAGGTCCTGTCTAAACTTGGATCGGATAGCGCAATTCTCGTGAGTGACGGTGCCGAGGACGAATCGATCGTACCTATTATCCAATCACGGGTGAAGATAGATTCCGTGCGGCGGGTAGTAGTGAAGCAGAGTGAGCATTTAGAAAGCACGTTTTATGTGATCAAGCGATTATTCGAGGATCCGAAGTTTTCTCGCACGTTCTTGCCACCCTTAGGTCTCTTTTTGTTCCTCTTAGCCATTTCTTTACTGTTTGGGATGTCTGGTCAAGTGATGGGGGTAGTTTTAGCATTTTTAGGGATTTACATGCTGCTTAAGGGATTGGGGCGTGAGAATATTCTAAAAAATCTCTTCGAGAGTGCGAAGCAGTCATTATACAGCGGTAAGATAACTATTGTCGTGTATATCTGCGCAGTTGTGCTAATCTTAGTTGGCACATCAAAGGGTATTCTGAGCATTTCACAGCCCGATTCCAGCGAGCATATATTCCTGAGTTTTACCTATTACGTCAAGGGGTCGATATGGTGGTATGTGGGGGCTGCACTCGCACCAATCATTGGGGGGATAATAAATATGCTCATAGAAGGGGAAAAAATTGTGCGGCAGTGGACCATATTATTCTCTGTAATTGCTTCCGGGCTGGTTATATGGGGTGGGAGCGAATGTATAACCTTGTTGTTACGCAAAGATCCCCTACCCCTAGTAGGCTATCAATACCTCTTCTTCTCCATTCTCGGTGCGATTTGCCTATATTTTGCTGGTGTACGAATCTCGGGCTATGTGCAAGATGCGATAACAAAGAAGGAGCGCGAGGTTTAGGCTGGGCAGGCAGATAAATCCAAGCAGTAGAATCCACGCTTACTACTTCTTTTGTTCTATTTCCGTCCAATTTTCGCATGCTTTTAAATTAGACCGACACATACCTAAATAGTTTAGACGCAGAGAATATAAACATGCATCCACTTGCTTACAAGCATCTGAAGAAGATAATGGAAGATAATATTATTGTGGGATCGGACGAAACGTGCGATTACTATCCCTGCCATTTTACGGGTCAGGATTGCACGTGGTGATTCTGCCCTTTTTATCCCTGTGAAGACGGGCAAACCGGTGGTGAATGGGTAAAGACAAAAGAAAGGGGTCGTATTTGGGGGTGCTCTGATTGTTACTGGTTGCATAAATCAGAAGTAGCAACGGCGCTTATGGTCGAGTTCAAGAAATATGGGATAAAAACTGTTGACGACATAGAAAGAAGGGATGACATAAAGAAGATATTCGCGATTTTAAAGAAGAAGTTTCCACCTAATAAGCGCAATGGCTCAATGCAAAATGCAAATAAGAAAGCATAATATCCAACTGAAATTAAATATTTATTGACACAGATTAACGCAGATTAACGCAGATGGAATCAAATCCGTGTAAATCCGTGTAAATCCGCGTCCTAAATTAAATTTATAGGTAGTAGTAGTACTTTATCTACAATGAAAAAACCCGTGGCGCATAGTCATGTAACCCATAGTCAAATAGGTGGCTTACATATTCTCTACTCACTATTCCTAATTTGTTTTGTTCTACTGTGTCATATTCTATTTTGGAATTTTATGAGCTCGTTACAGTTACAAACCCGAAAATTGCTCATAGATCAGATCGTTATTTTCGCTATTGCTATACTTATAGACCTGACCATTGGCGACCCACCGGAGAAGATAGAGAAATATTATCCCCTCGTATGGATAAGTCGGTTAATGTATCACTTTGACAGAATCACGAGGCGTGGAAGAGCGAGTAGGGAAAAGATCCTTGGTGTGGTGTATGCACTGCTTACAATTTCTAGCTTCTCCTTACCTTGTTTAATGCTCCCTTGTCTACCAGAACTCGTATACATCGTTTTGGGGTCGCTTATTTTCAAGATGACATTCACGATAAGTGGTTTAGAACGATTTGGCCGGGAAGCGTTGCACGCGGATAATCTGGAATCGAAACGAGCATCGGTGGGAAAGATGGTCAGTAGAGACGTATCTGATTTGGATGATGTGCATCTCAACTCTGCAACCATTGAATCGGTGGCGGAGAACTTGACCGATAGCGTTATTTCACCCTTCTTCTATTTCGCTTTCTTCGGCGTCTTTGGTGCTATGGTCTATCGAGTAGTAAATACCTTAGATGCAGTTGTGGGCTATAAAACCAGGCGATACATTCATTTCGGCTGGTTCTCGGCAAAAGCAGATGACGTGCTGAATTATATACCCGAACGGATTGCCGTGGGACTGTTATTATTAGCAAGTAACGCAAAATTAAAGGATGTGTGGAAAACCGTGAACGAGACGGAAGGCGTGCATTTGACAATAGTCGCGATGTGTCACGCATTAAAAGTGAAGCTGGAGAAGATCGGCTATTACACGGTGGGAGAAGGCTTTGGAGTTGCAAGCACGGCGCATATAGTGAGAGCAATAAGAATAGTAAAACGAAGTACAATTACTTTTGCTTTTGTTTGCATCGTTGTGATTGCTATCCTTTATTGAAGTACGAGATCCACGCCTAAGGCTGTGCAAACAATCGCTCAATCCCTCAATCTCTTCACCATCTTTACCGCAGCTTCGACCGCCCTTTTTGCATACTCTACACGTTCTTGCGCTTCTAACCTCGTCATCCCAGGTCCTGCCACGCCCAAAGTAACCGGCTTATCATATTCCAGCGCAAGGTCCATTATTTTACGCGTGAGCTGCGATGCTATCGCTTCATCATGCTTGGTTGCACCAGCAATTACGCAGCCAAGAGTGACAACTGCATCTACTTCCTCGTCTTTGTCTGTTAGCAGCTTCTTCACTGCAAGAGGCATGTCAAACGTACCAGGCGTATATATGCTGCGAGATACTTTCGCACCAAGAAACGCCGCATGTTCCTTCCCCAGTATCTCCATCTGATAGGTAATGTCCCTGTGAAACTCAGAGACGACAAACCCCAATTTTATCTCTTCCTTCCTCTCTTCTTCTCTCATTTTCAACCACCTAATATCCTATAAGAAATTTGATATTAGTCCTCCCTCCTCACGGTTATAGGAACAACACCCTTTTCAAATTCCTCGATAGCGATCTCCGTGGGGTCTAGTTCTTCTGTTTCTATGAGCACAGGCGCACCCATGGCTATCTGCAGTGCTCTTGCACCTATGATACGCGCTTTTTCATATTTCGTGTATTTTTCTCTTTTTTCTTCCAAGAAAACCGACCTTTAACCCTAATATGACAAAATGGGGTTGCTGAGATTTGAACTCAGGTCTCGGCATCCCGAACGCCGAAGGATAGTCCAAGCTACCCTACAACCCCCATCATTCATACGGTGCAATCTCATCTATCAACTCTGCGTGCGTTATAAGCATTCGCCGACAGCAGTATCTCTTTACACCCAAATCGTCCAGCACTTGCCCCGGATCCTCTTGCTTTATCCGCTCTTTGTAGACATCCCAAACGTCTGATACTATTCTTCCACAGGTGTAACATCTAACAGGAATCATAAAGCCATCACCGATAAGACTTCTGCCTCTTTGCCCTTGCACCCTTTGCACCGGCTTTTTTTAGCTCCTTATTCCGCATGTCACTGACGAACAAGCTTCTATCATAGTCCAGATAAGACTCCTTCAACGTTTCACTTGCCGTCCACTCCACTAATCCACGAGCTATAGCGGTCCGAACAGCCTCTGCCTGCCCCATAAAACCGCCCCCTTTTACATTTACCGCCACATCAATGCCCTCAATATCAACATCCTGAAGCTGAGAAGCGATAAACAAAGGTTCTGATATTTTTGTTCTTACCACTTCTGGCTCCATTATTTCCAGCGGCTTCTTGTTTATCCTCACTTCTCCCTTACCCTCTTTTATCGTTACTCGTGCAACTGCAGTCTTCCTCTTACCAACCTGGTTAACTACCTTTTTTACCTTTGCTTTGGTTTTTACCTTTGCTTTGGTGACCATCCTAACTTTTCACTCACCTCCCCCAAGGTTACGTATTTACGAGACAACCTATAAGCCTCTGCATATTCTACCCTTTTCCGTTCCATCTTTTCATATTCTTCTGGTATGCCCAGATAAACTTTCACTCGAGAGAGTGCATCTTTGCCCCTTGCCCGCTTATAGGGGAGCATCCCCCTTATTGTTCGCTTTAGAATTCTATCAGGCATTCTAGGGAAGAAAGGTCCTTGTTCTCTGGAGCCTCTGTCCTTCTTCTGTTTGTAATCCTTAAAAGTTCTCACTTTTGAGCCACTTATTACCACTCGTTCTGCGTTAACGATTGCGATTTCCTTTTCCGTATCGTTCAGCAATTCTTTCGCTACGCCACTCGCCAATCTACCCAAAATGAGACCATCCCCATCTACTATCTCCATTTCCTCTTCCATCGCCTTTGTTATCTTATGTTATTTTATTAAATTGAATTAAGCGATTATCTTCACACCGGATCCTTTGGGATTTGCTTTTATCAATTCCTCGATACGTATGCACTTCCCGCCATTGCTAATTTTTTCGTACGCCTTTTTACTGAATCCCAATGCGGCAACAGTAACCGGTTTATCAATCGCTCCCGCACTCAGTACCTTCCCCGGTACTAATATCGTATCATTCGCATTTGAATATCTATTTATCCTACTTAGGTTCACCTCTGCGTAATTCCTTCGTGGTCGCTCTAATCGCTTCGCTATATCTCGCCATATAGGTGCACTGCTTTCTCTTGCATTCCTATTCAAATCATCTATTAGCTTATCAAGCTGTGGGTTTGTCTTCCTTTTTCTTCTCATCTTCTTTTCGCTTTCGCCATTCGCCTTTGAATCTTTTAGGATACCACTTTATAAAGGTTGGTGAGAGAAGTTCATTTCTTTTTTATAACACTTTTATCCTTAGATATTTATGATTGAATCGGTCATCCAGTTTAGCCTCCCGTTTATTGCAATAGGCTTTCTCTTTCTGGCGCTGTTAGTGCATAAGAGAGCGGTAAGCGCTCCGGGTTGGATTTCAATCGCCGGTTACTGCTATTTCGAAGCGGACGATTACTTAGCTAAGGAAGAATACTTTGACGCTTCTTTAGTTCTCGTACTTCTTGCGTTATCGCTTATTTTAGCTTTTATTATGCTAAGACCAACGCTAAGCGAAAGAAGGGAAGAGGATTCGCTGTACACGCTAACAAAAATCGCACTTATATCCGCTGTCTTCTACTTCCCTTTCGCCGAAATTACAGTTCTCGGTGATTCGCTCATATTCATTACCGCTAAAATCACAACTATTGTGCTAAATATTTTCAATCTAGGTGTTTATATGGTCCCACCTTCATGTATCTACACAACCGACTGTTCTTTTCATGCAATCTATCAACCGATAACGATAATCTTAGCTTGCACTGCGATACAGGGCATGGTTATTTTTATTGGACTGATCTTTGGTGTAAAAGCACCAATAAGACGAAAGTTAAAAGCCTTTTTTGTCTCGGTACCGGTTATTTATGCAGCGAATATAGTCAGGGACGTTTTTGTCAGCGCGGCATATTTCGAGCTTTGGTTTGGCCCCCCACTCGACAGCTTTTTTATCGCTCACAACGTAATTGCAAGAATATTCGCACTGCTTGCTTTGATTGCTATTGCTTATGCCGTATTCAAGATACTACCGGAGGCATTGGACTTTGTAGAGGACTTTATCGCAGCATTAACGAGCTCCTTCCGCGTGCACAAAGCTATTTAAGCTATCAATAGGAATGGATAGTTCATGGAGTATCAGAAGCAAGTGTTTGTTATCGGGCACAAAAATCCGGATTCCGATTCCGTCTGTTCCGCTATCGGCTACGCATACTTCAAAAATGTCCTGGATAAGCGCTACATCTATGCCCCGGCCCGAGCTGGTAGTTTGAATAGCGAAACAAAGTTTGTGCTCGACCGATTTGAAATTGAGTCACCGATGGAGATAGAAAGTCTTGCCGCTACCGTCAGTGATATGGAATTGAAAGATCCCATTGTAGCATCACCTAATAACTCGATAAGAGATGCTGCAGTTCTAATAAGGGAAAAGAATATCCGCACTGTTCCGATCGTAGACTCAGGTAAAAAGCTATTGGGGATCGTTGGTCTAAAGGACATCGCAGAGTATTACATCGGCAATCTGGGACGCAAGGACTTATCAACAACTCCGATTGATCTGAATATCCTGGTCACTACCTTAAACGGGAAAGTAATTGCGAATCCGAATAAGATTGAAAGTTTAACGGGCAGAGTTTTTATCGCGGCGATGCAAAAAGCAACGATTGTAAACAAAATCCGACCTGGGGACATCGTTATTTTAGGCGATCGATATGACATCCAATTAGATTTGATCAATGCTGACTGTTCGGCACTTATAATTACGGGTGATTCCGCGATTGGCCATGAAGTCCGTAGGTTAGCAACTAAAAAGGGTGCTTTGATCATCTCTTCGCCTCAGGATACCTTTACTACCGCAAGATTACTTGATCTATCCACCCCTCTCTATTCGATATTATCGAAGAATGTCCCGGTAGCAGGGCTTTATACGCGAATTTCCGAATTGAAACCGCGAGTATTAGAATCGAAATATCGCTGTGCGTTAATTGTGGACAGCGACAACCGCTTAATTAGCATTGTTACCCGGACGGATTTACTGCATCAGATAAGCAAAAAAGTTATTCTAGTTGACCATAATGAGATTTCGCAGGCTGTTGACGGCGTGCAAGAAGCGCATATATTGGAAATCATTGACCATCATAGGGTCGGGGACATATCAACTCTAATGCCCATTCACGTTTGTAATGAGCCTATTGGCAGCACATGCACAATTGTTGCGCAATTAATGTTCCTGCATCAGATAGACATTCCACCTGATATAGCGGGATTGCTTCTTTCTGGTATTCTATCGGATACTTTGATTTTGACATTATCAACAACAACGGATCAAGATAAAGAAGTAGCACGTAAATTAGCTCTAATCGCAGACATTGAAATAGACAAATATGGTAAAGAACTCTTAAAGGCAAGTATAAACATAAAAGGTAAATCTGCCAAAGAGATCCTGCTTCATGATTTTAAAGAATATTCGCTGGGCACTAAAAAAATTGCCGTGAGTCAAATTATGGTAATAGATAAAGAAGAGATAAAGGCTAAAGAAGCGGCTATTATGTTAGAAATGGGGGCCTTATTTGATGAAAAAGGATACGATTTAGTGGCTCTTCTCATTACAAATCCGCTGGAGCAGGGGGAGGAGGTCTTTGTTAAAGGCGATAAGCGTATAATTGAAAAGGCGTTTGATGTTGTAGTACAGAACGGCAAATGCCATATACCACAGACGTTATCGCGGAAGAAGGATTTTATTCCTAAAATCGGATACTTCTGCACTACTTCATGAGTACCTTTTCTACACGCATCAACGGATAACCCATATCCTCTTCGTATCTCACACGCACATGCACTTCCACTTCTTCATACCTGACAACGACATTAACATCCAGCATTTCACCACGTAACTCACAATATCTGAACTCATTTTCGCTCTCCCGTACCTTTTCTCTATCTATTTCCACTTCCACTGCGTTCGCCCACGGCTGGAGTGATACGCTTCTCTCGATTGCGGTCTCTAACACATCTACTGTTGCCGTACTCACGGGTGTGCCTATAAACTGATGGTATAGGGCACCTAATTTGATGCCTGCTTCGAATACGGCGATATCCCTATCCAATACCTTCTCTTCTATCCACAATCCGCTTTCCTTTTCCATTTTCGCTCTCTTACATTATATGCGTAGAACCAGGAGTTACCAACTTTGTTATTGATTTATATGAACTTTCAAAAAAAGGGAAAGGAAAAAGGGTTTATTTACACCTTCGGCACTTTAGCCAACGACTGCTTCACCAACTCCGCAGGATACTCGTAATCCACCAGTTCTCCTCTAAGAAACACATCGTATGACCCCATGTCAAAATGCCCGTGACCACTGTTATTGAAGAATATCACTTCCTCTTTGCCCTCTTCTTTGCATCTCAACGCTTCATTTATCACTGCATTCACTTCGTGTGCCGTTTCAGGTGCTATTATTATCCCTTCCGTCTCGGCAAATAATTTCGCTGCTTTGAATACCTCGTTTTGATGATATGCCACTGCATCTATCCAGCCGTCCTTAACTAACTTGCACAGTAAGGGTGCATCACCATGATATCTCAACCCACCTGCATGAATCGGTGGTGGGACAAATGTATGCCCTAACGTGAACATCTTCAACAAAGGTGTCATCTCGGCACAGTCACCAAAATCATATAGATAGAGCCCTTTGGTCAGTGTTGGGCATGCCATTGGCTCACATCCAACTACTTTTAAGTCCGGCTTATCGCCCCGTATTTTATCTGCTACGAAGGGGGAACAAGAGCCAAAGAAATTACTGCCGCCGCCTACACAACCGTATATCACATCCGGATATTCATCTATCTGCTCAAACGCCTTCTTCGCCTCCAATCCTATTACTGATTGATGTAACAGAACGTGATTTAAAACAGAACCCAGGGCGTAATGCGTGTCATCGTGTGTCGCTGCATCCTCTACTCCTTCTGAAATAGCAATACCTAAACTACCTGGTGTATCCGGATCCTCTTTTAATAGTTTCCTTCCAAATTCCGTGTTCTTGCTTGGGCTTCTGTACAACTCGGCATTCCACATCTCCATCATTACCTTCCGGTATGGTTTACGGTCGTAACTTGCACCAACCATATATACCGTGCACTTCAATCCGAACAGCATAGTACCAAATGCAAGTGCGGAACCCCACTGACCCGCTCCCGTTTCCGTGGCTATCCGTTCTATGCCCTCCTTCATATTATAATAGGCCTGTGCAATTGCCGTGTTTGGCTTGTGACTACCGGGCGGGCTAACGCCTTCCCATTTATAATAAATCCTCGCTGGCGTCTTCAATTTCTTCTCTAACCGAAGAGCCCTATACAACGGCGAGGGCCGCCATAGCCGGTAAACATCTCTTACCTCTTCTGGTATCGGGATCCATCGCTCTGTACTCACTTCCTGCTTTATCAATTCCATTGGGAAAATAGGCGCCAAATCCTCGGGCTTTATTGGCTCCATAGTTGCAGGATTTATCGGCGGGTCCAATGGTGAAGGCAGGTCCGCCTGTATGTTATACCATGCCTTCGGGATCTCTTCTTCGTCAAGCAATATCTTCTCGTTCATTTTCTCTTTTTATCCTCTCTCTTTTTGCAAAAACCGCATAAATGCAAATAAAATATATGGTATTTTATTTACATTCCCGCTTCTCGCTCCTTCTCTATTATCTCCGATTCTTCTATCGTACCATATGCCTCATACATCCTTATTACGAGAGCGAGCGCAACTGCAGTTGTGGCGACTCCTACCACTATCGCTGTCAGGATAAGCACATGAGGTAAAGGATTCACATATAAAACATTATGACCTTCAATCACGATTGGCTCGGTTCCACCTGTTATATCGCCCAGCGATATGTAGAATAGGAATATAGCAGTCTGAAATATGTTCAACCCGATGATCTTCTTTATCAGATTGTCCTTTGCAATCATCGCATAGAACCCAATGAGCATAAGCACAATGGAAATCCAGTAATTATATTTATCAAATATTTCCCCGATTAACCATTCCATCATTTTTAGTCTTCTCCCTCCACTTCTTCTCCCTCTCTCTTCCACACAAGGTTAAAGAATATAGATGTGATTACCGCCATCACTGTTATCCCGATTCCTATTTCTACGAGGTCCATACCCAAAGCTCGGTTCTCCTCAAAATGGTGTGTTAATGGTATGTAGCCATAATTGAGAAACTGCGCACCAAAAGCAAGACCGCAGATTATACATAGCAAGCCTACACCAGCGTAGATATACACGCCAGTACTGAAAAGCATGGTATTTTTTGTCTCTGAGAATCGATTACCCGCTTTGACGATACCAAAAGCGATAACATATAAGACAAATGACGAGGCGATTATAACTCCGCCTTGGAATCCGCCACCGGGCCCACCGGCACCATGTATAATCACATATAACCCAAATAACTGGATAAAAGGCACCATTAGCCTTGCCACTGTCTCTACAACGACATCCCCACCTTTACCTCCACCCATACCACTAATCTTCGAATTCATAGTGCATCTTGCCTCCAAAACAAAAAATTGACAATAATTAATGGATCTTTACGTATTTGCATTGCTCATTCAGGTCTCTTTTCCTTCCTCCTCAGTAATAATAAGACAGCCACACCGGCAGTGAATATGACGGTGGTTTCACCAAGTGTATCATAGCCCCTGTAATCGGCAAGAATATAAGTTACCATGTTCGGCACGTTAGTCTCATGCACTCCTTCCTCTACAAACCTCATGTAAAGCGAATACCGGTAAACATCCAGTTTATCCCCTTTTTT
>JAUWVD010000078.1 GCA_030617585.1 Candidatus Methanophagales archaeon | reverse complement strand
AAAAACCTTGACTAAAAACGTTATTTTTGTTTTTCTTTTAGCACAGGCTAAATTTTCTTTTTGTAAAAAAGAAAAATTATAGTGTTGTGTTAATCTTGTGGAATCTCGTGGTTTTTTTATTTAGCTATAAAAATCCCGAAGATCAAATTACCGTACAGAATGGAAATGATGAACCCGACAGTAATAAAGAGCAGAAATGGTAATTCAGGCGTAACCCATACCTTGCCCTCTATCTTACCCTGCTCGTGATACCCTTTTAGCTCCGCTATTAGATCATTATCTATCTTTAACCCGCCGAAAATGTATTTCCGCTTCCCCCCTTCTTCTTCATAGCGATGTGCCAATCTCAGATTCCGCTTCCGCTCTAAATCGGCGATCGGCACAGGATACCCAGTGAAAGAAGCTGCGATCTCGCCTCGCTTTGTATTTAACCGCAGCAGATTATACAGAAATAGAAATAGGGGTACGGTTACCGAAACAATAGCGGCATTTAAAAGCGTCGTTATTGCAAACGGAAACGGATCGGGTATCGGGGTAGTGTGATAATAGGGTATGAGTACGGAAATAGCCATAAGACATTTCGCATCTGCACCGCCAAAGAAGTTGAATTTGAAGAATAGATACGAAAGCGCAGAAGTGAATACGACCGAGTAGATAAAAGCAATGAGGTACGGCCTGCCCAGCGTAATCATGTCATAGACAGCAAACGGAATTCCGACTGCGACCATGAATAGCCAGAGCAGATTCGTCACGCGCCGTTCCTTTATATCCCGGTAGCATGCGTACACTAAAATGAGCATGCACACTATTACCTGTTCGATCATACTATACTATCGGAGTAAGAGATATAATCGGTTTTGATATGTCAAGGGCATATATCTCAGTTCTTGGCATCATGCCGTAGACACAGGGTATGCCAGAAATAAATTCTGTTTTGATGTGCGTAGAAGCAAAAGGAACCATCTCCTCTCTTTCTCTGCCTCCAAAACACATCACCCCGCATCCCGGTCCACTAACTGACGACATTACACCCTTAACCGCATCATCAGCATCTTCCGTCTCTTCTAAGTTGATAAAGACGATAAATTTATCGCCTGCGCTCTTTATCTCCCCGTTTACAGCCTCTACTATCTCTATATTCTTCATATATTCTTCCTTCACGTAAGAAGCGATATTCGCTATAAATTCATTCTGCGTAGTGGACGTAAAGATAAGGTGTTTACCAAGATTGAGCGAATTTATAGCAAACGCGCGTGCTAAAATATCATACGTTCTGTAATCACCCTCAAAAAGATTGAACTTGCCATAGCCTCTTATTGCCTCGTCAAGGTCCTCTATCCCTGTTGAAAATCTTGTATCGCCGGGGTCAGGAATAGGATTGGATATAAGGGGCTTTTCTATCTTCATCTCCACACCCTCAAACGTCGTGAAGGATTGAAAAATACCATTGTTAAGAGAGAAGAGCGCTACGGGATTTTTTATCGCACACCCGCTTAGTTTTTGCATGATCAGCCTTCTCACGCGACGGTGCTCATACATATCGCTTTCCACCACAATAACACCGTCAACGAGATAGTCGAGCGGGGTTTGCCCGGCATATTCAGCGATTAAAATCACTTTTGTACTTGTTCTTCGTGAGAAATCACACAAATTATGTCCCAGCGCCACCAGATCCTTTTGCTCGTAATACCCTACATATGAAGCGACCGCGTCCCAGGAATCTATTACGACAATGGAATGCTCCATCTTCTCCGTCCTTGTATAAACCCCTTTAAGGAAATCAGGTACATTTGCATACCGTAGTGGCTTTATACTAATCTCCTTCGATGCCGCTGTTTGTTCTCGTTGAGGTTGTGTGGCATCAATGATGTTATCGGCAGAAAGTGTCTCCTTTAGCCATGTGTGTTGCATGTACAGCGTGTCCGGATCAACTCTCGTAGAGACATAAACACCATTCCCTTTTAGCGTGTTCAACAAAGTAAGAGCAAAGACGGTCTTTCCTGAGCCGGGCGTCCCCTTTATCAAAAGAGTCTTCCCATAATCAGCCAAAAAGAAAGTCATTATCTCTTCTGGGATCGTTGATTTCTCTTCCATCGTTTATCTTAAGTATAACTATATCCATTAATATTATATATGCGTATTCACTCTGGACGATAGATAGACGGAATGAGGAACCGTGTCTGGCATAATGCTTGGAATTGAAGAAGCCGAAGAGGTAACGCACAATGAAAGAAGAAGAAGAAGAGATGTGGCTGAGGTGGGTGTAAAGGAGACTGAACCGGGGGACGCGGGAAAAAACGCTACTGCGATAGAAACAGCCCTTAAGGGAAATATATGGCTTAAGAGGAATAAAGGAACGGAAATATATGTGGAATTCAAAAAAAAAATTGAGTACTTTGAGAAGAGGAGGCTGGCATGAAGAGTAAAGGGACAGGCTGGATACATGACATCACCGAGCGGAGGAAAGCGGAGGAAAGGTTAAAGGCGTCAGAGGAGAAATTCCGGTCACTCTTTGAAGGTGGACCGGACCCTTCATTTGTGTTAAATAGCGATGGTGAATTTGTAGACGTAAACGAGAAATTAGTACAAATTTCGGGGTATGACAAGGAAGAATTATTAGGAAAAAAATTCCCGGATGCTGAATTTTTTACAGAAGAAAGCAAGCAAAAGACGGCTGAAAATTTCGATAAACGGATGCACGGAGAAGACATAGCACCTTACGAAATTACGGTTAAAACAAAGGGAGGCGAATATATCTTCGCGGAGCTCAATGTAAAACCGCTAATAAAAGAAGGAAAGAGCGTGGGTGAGATAGGAACTGCGAGAGACATCACGGATCGGAAGCGGTATGAAGCGAAAATTCAGGCTTCACTAACGGAAAAGGAAGTAATGATGAGAGAGATTCACCACCGTGTTAAAAACAACTTTCAGATTATCTCCAGCATGCTTAATATGCAAGCCATGAAGGCAACGGATGAAAGTGTTGTCGAATCGCTTTTAGAGAGCCGCAGTAGGATACACACGATGGCTATTATACATTCCCAACTGTATCAGAGCGAAAATCTTGAACTGGTAGAGATGGACACTACCATTCGCGGATTGGTGAATTTCCTGGTTGCGATCTATGCAAAAGAGGGCAAAGAAATCGCATCCTCAGTTACTGCCACAGGTGTTACTCTGCATATCTCTCAGGCTATACCCTGTGGGCTTATTATTACTGAATTGGTATCAAATGCGTTAAAACATGCATTCAAAGGTATGGCGAAAGGCAGTATTGATATTTCTATGCGTTCGTTAGATGATGATAAACTAAAATTAAGCGTAAAGGATAATGGCGTTGGAATTCCCGAAGAGTTCGACATTTATAACCCCAACACGCTTGGATTACATCTGGTGAAAGCGCTCACAGAGGATCAGTTAAAGGGTAAAATAGGGCTCAAGAGGGGGAACGGGGCGGCGATATATATTGAATTTTCTAAAATCAATTACGAATGAACGATAAAATACTGGTTGTGGAAGATGAAACGATCATAGCGATGGAGTTGGAGCTACAGTTAAAAAAGATGGGCTACGATGTGGTAGGACGAGCAGGTTCCGGTGTAGTGGCGATTGAGAAGGCAACCGAGCTCCACCCTGATTTAATTCTGATGGACATCGTTATGCCTGGCGGAATGGATGGTATTGGTGCCTCAAAACAGATAATATCTACGCAGAATATCCCCGTCATCTTCCTGACCGCGTACGCAGATGAGGAGTATATAAAGAGGGCTCGAGAGGTTGGACCGTTTGGATATATTGTCAAACCGTATGAAGAGAGAGAACTGCGAGCTGCGATAGAAGTAGCACTATATAAAAAGAGTAAGGAAGATGAGATAACGAGAAAAAATGCAGAACTAGAAAGATTGAGCAATGATCTGAATGATTACGTCCATTTTGTCTCTCATGACATGAAAGCTCCTTTAAGGCATATAAAAGCACTTTCCATGTTCATTAACGAAGATTATGGCGATAAGCTGGATGAAAAGGCAAGGGAATATATAAGGAAAATAGGCACCACCTGTGATGATGCGGAGACGATGATAAACGAGTTGTTAAAGCTGGCAAAGATGACTGATACCGAGATAGTACGAGAGGCAGTGGAAGTAAAAGAGGTGGTAGGGGATGTAAAGACGGAATTGGAATTTTTCCTGAAGGAGCATAATGGGAGGATAGAAGTTATGGGCGATCTTCCCACCATATCTGTTCACGGAGCATGGATGAAGGATTTATATGTCAACTTGATCACGAATGCGATAAAGTATAATGATAATGAGGAGAAGGTTGTGCGGATAGGTTTTGAGGATAGAGAAAGGAAGCAGGCGTTTTATGTTGCTGATAATGGGATGGGTTTTGAAGATAAATACAAGGACGAGATATTCAAACCTTTTAAGCGGCTTCATGCGGGTAAAGAGGGTACGGGCCTTGGTTTGACGATATGCAGGAAGGTGGTAGAAGCGCATGGCGGGCAGATATGGGTAGAAAGCGAGCTGGGAAAAGGAAGCACCTTCTTCTTTACTATTCCAAGATAAGGATGAGATACCAAATATCATAAAATTATATAGATAACATACCTTGATATGATAGGGTATAAATCAATGGAAAGTCAAAGGGTACTGATAGCGGCTGGGTCTACGTTTATGCGTATCATGCTTGAAACGGCATTGAAGAGGCTCGGCTTTGAAGTCGTTGGAACCGCTAAAGACGGTGCGAAGGCCGTGGCTAGTTATAAGGAGTTGAAGCCCGACATCCTGCTCGTTGACGTTTCTTTACCTGGTACAGACGGCATCGAGGTGACGCGCATAATATCAAATGAGAATCCCTCTGCTGTTGTTATTATGCTAATCGACGAATCTACGGATAACCCTACTATAATAGTAGACGCTGTGAGAGCCGGCGCAAGTGGATATATGAGAAAGCCTATATCCGCGGAAGAAATCGAATCAAGTATTCAAAGTGCAACGATGAAGGCAGGGAGATAGAAACGGAAGATGGGAGAAGAAGAAGAGATAAAGATACTGCATGTAGATGATACCGAGATGGATAGACTCATAGTGAAGAGGGCATTAGAGAAGAGTAAGCTGAGGAACCGGCTGTTTGTATGCGAAGACGGCGAACAGGCACTTGATTTCCTCTATAACCGCGGTGACTACACATCCCGAGAGGAGTATCCGAAGCCCGATGTGATCCTGCTCGACCTGAACATGCCGAAAGTTGGTGGTATAACGGTGCTGAAGCAAATAAAGAGCGATGACAAACTCAAAAATATCCCGGTGGTAGTCTTTACAACTTCGGATAGGGATGAGGATATAATAAGGACATTCGAGGATGGCGTTAGTAGTTACCTTTTGAAGTCGAAGTTTGTCCATAAGACAGCGGAAATGGAGGGGCTTTTTGATACTATCCTCTCGCTTGTGCGCTGAAGAAAATAGCACCCGTAGTCATGCTTACCGGATGTGGGAGCGAAGAGATTGCAGTGCAAGCACTACATAAAGGTGCTATTGACTACATGCCAAAGGACAGCCTCTCAAAGGATAGTATATGGGGAATCATTAAGGCAGCACTTGAAACATGGAAGCGGAAGCGAGCGGAAGAAGGATTAAGGCGAAAAAATGATGATTGCGGAGATATGGCCTGCTGCAAGAAAACGCGAACCGATACACGCATGAATTATCGCCGGACACGACCTATTATTTCGTTGTGAATAATACAGATCAGAGCGGTAATACAGCAGAGAGCTCGGAATACCGCTTCAAATATGACTGGTGATGAGCGCTTAAAGCAAACCACAAGAAAAAGTCAAAAATGATTAATTAGCCACCGAGACCACAGAGGACACGGAGGGAAAATACTCGGTGCTCTCGGTGTACTCTGTGGCAGAAGCTATACTTTATATACAATAAAAAAGCGGTTGAAATCAGTGCCCATCCGCTGCCGGAACTTTGTTACTGCCCCTTTTGTGGGCACCTCTT
>JAUWVD010000149.1 GCA_030617585.1 Candidatus Methanophagales archaeon | reverse complement strand
AGAAGATAATTGTATCTATTTAATACGAATATATATTCATAAGCAAACATAAAAGTTATAAACTCGCTAATATAAGTATAAAGGGGAGAGATATTGTGTTCACAAATATTGAAAAAAGAGATGGCAGGTTAGTATTCTTCGAGACGGAGAAGATAACAACTGCAATTGCAAAAGCAGGTGCGGTGACCGGCGAATTTGATTATGAGCAAGCGCAGAAATTGACCCTCAAGGTTTTGAACTTAGCACAACAAGCGATTCCCCGTGATGTACCAACGGTGGAAGAGATACAGGATGTAGTCGAAGAGATTTTATTATCCTCTCCATATCGCAAAACGGCTAAGGCGTACATTATTTATCGAGAGCAGCATGCGGGCATAAGAGAGATTACTTCCAGAGCGAATGTTGACTTGGTTGACCAATATTTAGAGAAGATTGACTGGCAGGTGAACGAAAATAGCAATATGTCGTTCTCCCTACAAGGGTTAAACAATTATGTCTCGTCGGAAATCAGCAAAATCTACTGGCTGGTTAAAATATACCCGCCGGAAATCAGGCAAGCGCATTTAAATGGCGATTTCCATATACACGACTTAAATCTTCTCTCCGTTTATTGTGTGGGCTGGGACCTTTTTGACCTTTTGGTAGAGGGATTCAAGGGTGCACCGGGGAAGATAGAAAGCAAACCAGCTAAGCATCTCCATAGCGCTTTAGGGCAGGTAGTGAATTTCTTTTATACGCTTCAGGGTGAGGCGGCGGGCGCGCAGGCGTTCTCCAATTTTGATACGCTTCTTGCGCCTTTCATACGCTATGATCGCTTGAGCTATAAAGAAGTGAAGCAGGCATTGCAAGAGTTTATATTTAACATAAATGTCCCTACAAGGGTAGGATTCCAAACTCCGTTCACAAACATCACCTTAGATTTGACGGTTCCTAAATACTACGCCGACCAGGGCGTGATTATTGGCGGCAAGCTACAGCACGAGACGTATAAGGACTTCCAGGAGGAAATGGCGTTGTTCAATAGGGCCTTTTTAGAAGTGATGGCAGAGGGTGATGCAAAAGGCCGGGTATTTACTTTCCCTATCCCTACCTATAACATTTCCAAGGACTTTAACTGGGAGAATAGTAATTTGGAAGGTCTATGGCTACTTACAGCAAAATACGGAGTGCCGTATTTCAGTAATTTTATCAATTCTGATATGAACCCTGAAGATGCCAGAAGCATGTGCTGTCGGTTAAGAATAGATAATAGAGAGTTAGAAGTAAGAGGAGGCGGACTTTTCGGCTCCAATCCCTTAACCGGTTCTATTGGTGTGGTCACGATCAACATGGGAAGACTTGGATATTTAGCCAAAGACGAAGATGAGTTCCTCACCTCTTTAGAACGGTTAATGATTCTGGCAAAGGCGAGTTTGGAGATAAAGAGGGGCGTGTTAGAGAAGTTTACGGAAGAAAAACTTTATCCGTATACACAATTTTATTTGAGAGGCGTAAAAGAGCGGTTTGGTGAATACTGGAAGAACCACTTCTCTACGATTGGTTTATTGGGTATGAATGAAGCCTGCTTGAATCTCTTGGGAGAGGATATTGCATCGGATAAAGCCAGAGAGTTTAGCTTAAGGGTTTTAGATTTTATGCGTGAAAAATTACTGGAGTTCCAGGAGGAGACGGGGAATAATTATAATCTCGAGGCTACGCCAGCGGAGGGAACTTCTTATAGGCTGGCGAGGATAGACAAGGATAAGAATCCGGAAATAATCTGCGCTAACGAAGAAGAGTATAAGGCAGGAGCCGAGCCATTTTATACTAATTCTACACAACTACCGGTGAATTACACGGATGATGTCTTCGAGGCGTTAGACTTGCAAGATGCGATTCAGACCAGGTACACAGGAGGTACTGTATTACATATATTCGCAGGTGAGCGGGTTGAAGACCCAGATACCATTAAGGGGTTAATACGTAAAATTTGTGAGTCATATCACTTGCCTTATTTCACCTTCACGCCTACGTTTAGTGTCTGCCCTTCTCATGGCTATGTCGCGGGCGAGCATTATACATGTCCGGAATGTGGTGCGGAGACCGAGGTATATTCACGTGTAGTGGGGTATCTGCGACCGGTAAAGCAGTGGAACAAAGGTAAGCGGGAAGAATTTAGAACTCGGAAGACATTTGTCGTAGAACCAGTTAAACCACTTGAAATCGGTGGAAAAGGGAAGCTGAGCCGGGCGTTGGATTCAACAACAAAAAAGGGCAAAGCTGTTGGTGTCAAGGGCAATTATGGGGCTGTTGAGTATAAGCAGTTGGATTTGATTAGTTTTAGTGATGATGTGGATGAGAATGAGTGAGTGAGTGAGTGATATGATTAGGGCGAAGGGGGCACTGTCTAAAAAAACCCGTGATTTACTTTCCAAGCACAAGATACGAATATTTAAATGCTGATGCCAATATGTTAATAGCATGCGAATCGGCGGTTTTCAGCGTTTCTCGCTAATAGACTATCCCGGCAAGATATGTGCGATTGTGTTCACCCAGGGCTGCAATTTCAAGTGTCCGTACTGCCACAATCCGGAGCTGGTGGACCCGAAACTCTTCTCGCATCCTATCGCTGAAGAAGACATATTTGCATTTTTGGAAACTCGGCGTGGAAAGCTGGATGCGGTGGAAATAACGGGTGGGGAACCAACACTGCAGCCCGACCTGATTGATTTTAGCAAAAAGATAAAATCATTGAACTTCCTGGTTAAGTTGGATACAAACGGTAGCAATCCCGGAATATTAAGAGAACTGATTGAATTAAATATGGTGGACTATCTTGCGATGGATGTAAAAGCCCCTTTGGAACGATACCAGGAGATTACTAATTCTAATGTTGACCAGGCGAAAATAAAAGATAGTATCGAGTTAATCATGCATGCGGGATTGGATTATGAATTTCGAACAACAGTGGTAAAATCGCAACTCGGTAAGACCGACCTTTTGGCGATAGGTAAACTGATACGCGGTAGTAAACTCTATGTCTTGCAGAAATTCGTGCCGGAAACGGTATTGGACCAGAAAATTCTTGATGGTGTGATGATTTACACAGATGCAGATTTAGAATGTTTGAGGGATGCGGTAAAGAGTTATGTGGCCGAATGTGTGGTGCGGTAAGATGTATCTGCACAAAATGCAAAATTTAAAATGCAAAGTGCAAAATTAGGACGCGGATTTACACAGATTTACACGGATTTAATTTTTTTCCTTTGTTGGACTCGCTGGGCTATTTTTAACGGTATTAATCTTTTCACCGCATTTTTTGGTAAAGCTTTTTGCTTGCAAAAAGGTTTGTGTTAATCTCTGCCAATAATTAATTTTAGTTGAATATTATGCTTTCTGGTGCCTCTGCGTCCTCTGTGTGCTCTGCGGTGAAATTCAAGGGTATAGCAATTTCACTGAAAAATTCGACGGTGCCCGCCCAAATATAAATAGTACCGCTGTTTGTTTATTAACTAAACGATGGAACTAAACGAGCTATTGGGGATAGGCGATTTTATGCTGGTAGAAAAGAGCTATGCCGATCAAAAGTGGCTGGGCAGGACGCTCGAATACATGGC
>JAUWVD010000167.1 GCA_030617585.1 Candidatus Methanophagales archaeon | reverse complement strand
TATATCTGCCGATGGGGCTCTCACGCGAGGAAGAATGCAAATACGTTCAGTGGGCGAAGAAGCGATTCGAGGCACAGCCACGTAAAAAGGAACTATGGGAGGATAATGCCGATTCCGAACAGGAACTACGTGCTCGTGAACTGAACAAGCGTTATTTTGGCGGTGATCTCTCATGGGTACAGATAGGCTATACGACTGAGCAGAATGCACACATGTTCGGGATTTGTAACACGACGAAAAAAACGATTCGGATATCAGATCGCCTGCGGAAAATGCCGAAATTCGTTCATGATTATGTCGTGGTGCATGAACTTGCACATCTGAAGGTGCCAAGACACGGACCTGAGTTCTGGAAACTTGTGAATAGATTTCCGAAAACTGAGCGAGCACGTGGATATTTGATGGCGATTGGGATGGGAGATTAATGGTGGTGTATTTGTTTAGCTCCTTTTTATAACCACCCGATTACACAGATTTTCACGAGAAAAAGAATAATATTGACATAGTTTTAGTACACCACTAACTACTTTATGCCATAAAAATTAATCCCAAGTTCTTGTGTTAATCTTGTGAAATCTCGTGGTTTTTTTATGTAGCTATACAAAAACATAGTGGTGACTCGTAAAGTACAATATAACCATAAGCAACCCCTTTTAAGGTTTGTGTCTGTTCTTTTCTATATCTTCCGCTTCTATCGGGTACCTCTTTATCATTATCAGCTCAATAAACAGGCTTATAACAATTTCCGCTATAGCACTATTACCGCCCCCACACCACACCACTCTACCTTCTCGGGGTACATCGCCATTATCTCCTTCTTATGTGCAGTGCAATGACAGGGTATTATCTTTTTTATCCCACGCAACAGCTTCAGCTTATTAAACCCATGAAAACCGCCTATCACACCGTATACCTCACCGAAATACGTTGCTGCATCTACAATGTTGCTCAAACCGGGATGCGCACAGCCGGTTAGAACAACTACTCCCCCTTCTGTCTCCAGAACCAGGGACTGCTCTTTTGTCATCAGACCAAGTTCGCCAGTTGTATGAACTCCCGGAGTAATATCTCCTGGTCCTAATACCTCAATGACCTTCGCCACCTGCTTCGCAATCATCTTCTTTAATTCGCTTGAGAATGATCTGGGTAGATACACCTCAACTTCTGGGTGCAATACTGCATCAAGACCACCAACGTGATCCATGTGCTCGTGCGATAGCGCAATAACATCTATACTTTCTCTTTTCAGCTCCAACTGCTTCATGTTGTAGGCTAAAATATCGCCAGATGCACCTGTATCAAATAGTACCGTCCTATTATCTGCTTCGATCAGGCAAGAGAACCCCCAGTCGCTTTTTAAACTGCCCTTCGCTTCGTTGTCATATATTATTCTCAGTTTCACTTTTTTTCGCCCTTTATAACCGATAATTTTTTATTATTTGTTAGTATTAAAAGAAAGAAATGGAACTGAATGCAAAGGTGAATATAGGTAGAGTATTACAGATGAATAAGCTAGCTATAGCAAAATTCGTTATCCCCTTTTGCCTCGCTGGCGCAGCAGGGGTATCCTTCTGGCTATTCACCAAGCCGGAGGTGTATGCAACATATGCGGCAGTGCTCACCACTTATTTCTTTATGCCGCTCTTCGGCACGGAAGCGGCTATTTTTGCGGCTTTACACCCTAACATTGGCATCCCCCTCCCTCCCGCAGCCGTTATAGCCTTTATGGTTTTTGTTGACGCTACCCTTTCTTTATTCCTGGTCTGGAACTTAGACTATGCGAAGAAGATACCATATCTAGGAAAGCTTGTAGAATGGACAGAGGCGAAAGGAGAAAAAGCATTAAGGAAATATAAATGGGCGAAGAGATTAGGATTTGTAGGGCTTACTGCTTTTGTCATGATACCGTTTCAGTATACGGGCGCTGCTGTGGGATCAATAGCAGGCAGGATATTAGGAATGACGTCCTTGATGACCTGGCTTGCAGTGATTCTTGGCTCTTTTCTTCGATCTACCCTTATAACACTTGTTTATATTGGCGTGCTGTCTTTTCTTTAGTAACACAATAATATGTTAAGCGGTCACGATGACAGAAGCAAGGCGGACGAAAAAGGAATTTATCAAAGAATGTCGGTTCTACATATTACTAGTCTTACTGGTTCTTGCCCTCTGCCTGAAACAAGCATCAATTCAGCATAAAATTACTATGCGATTTGGCTATTATGACTACACCGCACTTATTAGCGCAATTAATCCGCATTTCGCGCTGATATTTCAAAAAGGGATTTACTCGTCACTTACATATTTAATGACAGTTACTTATATCCTAATATATCCATGTGTTTTGATTTTCACAATCTTGTTATTAATCCATTATAGGGAGACGGTTTTATTCAAACGTGCTACATTGATGTTCTCGCTCAATTATTTAATTGCATTTCCTTTTTTCATGCTCTTCAATGTATCCACAACCGGAGCAACTTTACAGGGTGTGGAACCACTCATATACGAACAATTTCCACGTATATGCTCGGCCATTACTGCTATTGATCCATTAGACAACTGTTTTCCGAGTTTGCATGTGGCAATGGTATTTAGTGCATTTTTAATTATCTGTGGCACTAATTACAGACGTTATAAGATATTTATATACTTTGCAGTTCCTGCCACGGTCTTTGCCGTATTGTATCTTGGCATACACTGGCTAATGGACATCCTTGCAGGTATAGCGTTAGCTCTTTTCACGTATTATCTAGCCAAATCATTTTGCAAGTCTTCGCAGACGATCTCTTCTGGCACTTCTGACGCATTATGAACCACGAGATTACACTGATTTCCACAAACCTTTCTTTCAAACTTTAAGAAAGTTTGATCAAAACGCTTCGCGGAAAGAAAGCTTTACCAAAAGAATATTTATCTTTTTCTTTTAGCACAGGTTTTCTTTTTGTAAAAAAGAAAAAGTGTTGTGTTAATCCTGTAAAATCTCGTTGTTTTTATATTGGTAAACATATTACCTTTTTATGTCAGAACGTCGGAAACTACTATTGCTAACCACATCAATTCTAATAAGTATCAC
>JAUWVD010000030.1 GCA_030617585.1 Candidatus Methanophagales archaeon | reverse complement strand
TAATAGCAGCACTCTCTATTTCGGGTGTTGTAGGATTTAATGGATTCGTGAGTAAAGGAATGGTAATACACGCCGCGGAACTGTCACACATGCATATTCTTACACTCGTTTTGATGTTGGGTTCAATAGGTACTCTTCTATCTTTCTTGAAACTCACTTATTTTACCTTTTTCAAGAGAAATGATGAGATAGAAGCAAAGGAAGCACCGTTATTTATGCTTATTCCAATGTGCGTTGTAGCTTTCCTCTGCGTTGCTTTCGGTGTGTATCCCCAGCTGCTTTACGCTATTCTTCCGTATCCGGTTGTTCTCTATGATGCATACACATTCGCGCATATCGTAAGCAACTTGGAGTTATTGGCGGTGACCACGTTTATGTTCTTCGCATTTAGAGTACTGATTATGCCACATGAGCGGATAACGTATGATATAGATTACATATACCGGAAGGCAGGAAGAGGTATTATATGGTTCTGCGAGAAACCGCTGACGACTTTTGCGAATGCTATGGACAGAGGAGTACATAGGCTCACCGATTCCGCTGTTTGGTTCAGTAGGAATCCCGCGGCGGCTTCTATAGTATTGATAACAGCGACATGCACAAAGTTGCGGAACCCGTTTGGTTCTGAACCGAGTGGACAAGAGCGTGATCTGAAAGAAGAGAAGCCGCAACTTGTGGATGAGCCGATGGAGAAATTAAGCATAGGGGCCGGAGTGATGATTGTGCTTCTCTTCTTCGCTATTTATTTAATCGTTATGTTTATACACGGGTGGCTGTCACCATGAAACCACAAGATTAGGCAGATACGCATAAAAAAAGAAATTTTATAAGCAGGTATGGATTATTTATTTACGATAAAATGCAACTCTTCAAGTCAAGATGTGGGATTATGCCTGCTTGTGATGTAAAAGATATAGGCGAGTTAAAGCGGATAGTAGAAGAGACAAGCGACATAGAAGGTGTAGTGGGTTATAAAGTAGGGGCTATATTAGCATTGAACTATGGATTACCCCATATATGTGAAACAATTTTATCATATACTGATCTTCCGATAATATACGACCATCAGAAATTAGGGTCAGACATCCCCGAAATATGTGGTGGTGACATATTAGCGGTTTGTAAGGAGGCGGGGGTAAGTTCGGTCATAATATTCCCGGAAGCGGGACCGGAAGCGTTAAAAGCAGCTGTTGTTGGTGTAGGAACCGAAAAACTAAAGGAAACGGTTAAGGGCTGCTTTAAGTTCGGCTTAACGCCGATAGTTGGTGGTGAGATGACACACAGTAAATATCTACGAAGTGAAGGCGGTTATATCGCCGATGATGCACCAAAGAGGATGTATATGGACGCTACAAAGTTGGGGGTTGAGCATTTCGTAATTCCCGGGACCAAAATAGAAAAGATGAGGGAGTACTGCACATTATTAGAACAGGAACTAAAAGAGCCGAATTTTCTCTTTCCTGGAATAGGTAAAGAACACCAGGGTGGCGATATAGTAGCGGCATTTGAAACGGTAAAGCATTTTCCGAGCTATGCGATCGTAGGTAGGGCTATATACGCTGCAAAAGATATCAAAGAAGCCACAAAGCGGTTATGTGAAGTAACCCGAAGTTTTTTATGAAGTATAAATAAGACCCCTAAGGCTACAAGATAGGATATAAGATATACGAAAAATGAGACAGTACATAGATAAATTAGCGCGAGAAGGAAAGGTAATAGAGATAGGGGAGGCAGTGTCATCAAAATACGAGCTGGCATCTATATGTGCAGCGCATGAGCAAAAAGGTCAGCCGGTTCTTTTCCACGCTGTTGACGGTTCGCATAAGGTCATAATGAACCTAGTTGGCGGGAGAAAAACACTGGCTGAGTTGCTTGGTACAACAACTGCAAATATCGTGCAATTCATGGCTAAAATACCTGAAGGTGGCGAGGGCGGCACGGTGAACATAGTAGCGGATTCACCGACGAAAGAAGTGGTTAAAGAGCCGGATTTGGGTGAGTTCCCGATATTAACATATTTCAGTAGAGATGGCGGCGCTTATATCACGGCTGGTGTAGTTGTTGCGGAATTAGATGGTGTGAGAAATGCATCATTTCACCGGATGATGATATTAGACGATAAACGATTAGCCGCGAGGCTTGTCCCTTCCAGGCATTTGTATATGATGCATCGTGAAGCGATAGAAAGAGGCGAGGAATTGAAAGTAGGAATAGCAATCGGAGTGGATCCTCTGATCCTTTTGGCTGCAGCGACAAGAGTGCCACCGGGCAAGGAATTTGAATATGCCTCGGCATTGAAAAGCGAACCAATAGAGCTTTTCAAATTAGATAACGGTGTGGCGATACCGCATGCTGAAATCGTCTTTGAAGGGTTCATAGGTGACGAGCGTGCAAAAGAAGGTCCATTTTTGGATATTACCGGCACATATGACAAGATAAGGTCTGAGCCGGTTATCACGCTTACACGGATGTATCACAAAAGAGATCCGATTTATCATGCTATCCTTCCTTCAGGTGCGGAGCACAAGCTGCTTATGGGTCTGCCGTACGAACCCTTGATCTTTAGAGCGGTAGAGCGTATGGCGCGAGTAAAGAACGTCTTCTTGACAGATGGCGGATGCTGCTATTTACATGCGGTAGTGCAGATAAAGAAGGAAAAAGAGGGCGAGGCAAAGAATGCAGTTATCGCTGCTTTTGCCGCACATCCCAGCCTAAAACGCGTTGTCGTTGTGGATGACGATATAGATATATTTAACCCTGATGACGTGGAGTATGCAATAGCGACTCGGGTTCGATGGGATGAAGATGTGGTGTTGATACCAAAAGCAAAAGGTTCTTCTCTTGACCCATCTACTTTAAATGGGCTGACATCGAAGCTCGGAATAGATGCGACGAAGGTGCTGGGGGAAGAAGAGCGATATGAGCGGGTTGTAACCGCACAATCTTCTGTGGACACATAACAGACGCCTTTCACTTCACTATCTTGCTTATATCTATCTCTATAATGTCCTCAGCGCCCATGCTCTTCAACTCAGGTATTAAGATATTCACGTCACGCTTACTCACTACCGTTTCCACCGCATAATATCGGGGCTCGGAATCATAAAGTTGAGATATAGTAGGCCGCTTCATTGCCGGTAGCGCGGACACCACAGCCGCCAAATTATCTTCCGCGACATTCATGCTGAGCAATACCTTACCTCTTGCTTCTATCACGCCCGAAAGCAAAGTTCTTATCTCATCTATCTCCTTCCTTTTTACCGCATCACTCCACGAGTCCTTATTCACTATCAACTTAGTGGAAGATTCCAGTATCGAGCCTATTATCCGCCAGTTGTTCTTTCTTAGGGTCTCGCCAGTCTCCGTGAGCTCGACTATGCAGTCCATCATGTCTTTCGCTTCGGTCGCGCCGTAAGAGAAGAATATCTGGACGGGAATACCGAGTTTGTCAAAGAAAGATTTTGTAAGGTTGGGATATTCAGTGCTTATTTTACTCTGCGGCGGTATATCTTTTGCCTCTTTTATATCCGCACGGTCGGCTTGCACAGCCAGGACGATATTTACGGTGCTTTCTTTCTCCGCGGCTTTGCTATAACTCAAGTCCGCTATTTCCACTACGTCCGCACCCCGTTCCACTATCCAATCCTTACCCGTTATGCCAACGTCAAAGTACCCTTTCGCCACGTATTCCGGTATCTCCTGCGGTCTCAATATCTTCACAATATCTATCCGTGGGTCTTCTATCTTCGGGCTGTATTCTCTACTCGTCACTTTTATTTCCAGGTCGGCCTGCTTGAATAGCAACAGCGTTTGCGCTTCTAAACTGCCTTTTGGTATCGTTATGCTTATCATGTTCCCTCTTTCTTTCCCTTTTTACTATACCTTTTTTATTTCTTTGGTAAAATATAGCGAACAAGAAAATAAATTATTGACACAGATTAACGCAGATTAATTAACACAGAAAAAATTAAATCCGTGTAAATCTGTGTAAATCTGCGTCCTAAATAGGTAGAAGCTATACTCCAGATACAATAAAAAATCACGAGATTTTACAAAAATGAATGAGCAAACAAAAAGATTCGTGACGGCCAAATTTGGTGAATATTATAGGCGGGTAAAAGTAGAAATCCCAACGGATTTAGGGATGCGGGAGTGGGGTTTTGTTCTCTTTGACCACTATTATCCGTCGAAACTCGTTATGAGGCGGCACAAAGCCTTTGCCGCTGAGAAGGAGTTAGTGAATTACCTCCTGGAAAATGCCCCTGCACATGCCTACTTCTCAACTGCAATATACAAATATCCTACGGCGAAGATGGCTGATAAAGGCTGGCTCGGCGCTGATTTGATCTTTGACCTCGATGCAGACCATATCATAGGTGAAGCGGAGTTCCAGAGTTATTCTTATGAGGCCATATTGAAGTGCGTGAAAGAAGAAACGCTTAAACTGATTGACTTCCTGCTCAACGATTTCGGATTTTCGGAAAATATGATAGAGCTGGTATTTTCAGGATCAAGGGGCTACCACATACATATAGAAACAGAAGAAGTAAGAGGGTTTGGAAGCCGCGAGCGAAGGGAGATTGTTGATTATGTGATGGCAACCGGGCTGGACATAAATAGCTTTTTAGTGGCTGATTCAAAAGATAAGAGCGGCAAAAAGACCGGAAGAGAGGACTTGAGGTTGATTCCCGAGGGCTGGGGAAAACGAGTTCTTAAAGGATTAATAGCGTTTCTGCACGAAATAGAGGCTATGGACGAAAAACAAGCTATCAAAGAGGTAAAGAGTGTTGGTGCGATGGAAAGGAAGAAAGCAAAAGAGATATTACGAATTGCAAATGATGAAACAGTGATGAGTAGGATAGAAAAAGGGCAAATACCTCACTTCTCTGATTCCATCTGGCAAGGGCTATCAAAAAGTTCGGAGGCTAAATACTCGGCTTATGCCGATAAACCAGACGCACCAGTCACCGCAGACATAAAAAGACTTATCCGGCTGCCTACTTCGTTACATGGCAAATCGAGTTTGCAAGTAAAGCCATTAAGTATAGAAACTTTTGATGATTTTGACCCCTTAGTGGATGCAGTTGCATTTGGGAATTCGCTAATAGAGATAAGTGTCACCCGCAATTCTTCGATAACGATGAAAGGCGAAAGCTATGAGGTGGAAGAAGGCGAAGTTGCTTCGGTACCTGAGCATGTGGCGCTTTATTTTATGTGCCGTGGTGTTGCGGAAATAAAGTGAATATTTTGCTTCGCAAAAATCTTTTACTAGAAACCTTTCTTTAGTAAAGAAAGCTTTACCAAAGAAACTAGTTCTTTAGTAGTAAAGTAAAAAGAAAAATTGAGTGTATGGACATAGAAAAGCTCTGGGAAATCCTGCATAAGGAGAGAAATACGGCATCACTGCAAAAATTACCGGACAACTTCTGTGATGAAGTGCGTGTATACATACAGCAGTTGAAGAATGAGAAAGGGGAAGTGGATGAAAGGCGAGGGGAGCTTGTGGAAGACGAAATAAGAAATGTACGAATGAAGACGGAGGACATAATCCAAAGGCGTATAGGAAAGATAGTAAAGCTCGCCAGTTCGGGCATAAAAGCAGTCCCTAAGGGTATGTTAGCGGAAGAGGAAGCGCTATTTGCGGGCGTAAAAGGTCATGTAGAGGAAGGAAAAGCACGACTATTTGCGTTGATATTGGACGATAAAGAAAATAAAGAAAAAAGCGAAGGTGGAAGCGAAAAGGTGGATGAGGTAATTGTGGGGTCGATGTTTAAAGAAGTTGAAGCAAGTTCTACAAAAGCAGGAAATGAAGAACTGCATATAGTTAGGGTCTTAGAAGACATACCTACTTTTATGGGTACTGATGGAAGAATTTATAAAATAAAAAAAGAAGATGTTATTATGCTGCCAAAGACCAACGCCGAGATATTGAGTAAGCGAGGGGTTGCAGTGCGATTCAGTGGTGAAGCAAAGAAAATGGGAGTAGGAAAATGAAGATGCCAAAGCGCATGCGGATTTATTGTCCCTTTTGTGGGAAGCATACGATGCACGAAGTGGAAAGGGTGAAAAAGGGGAGAGCTTCTTCCTTGAAGTGGATAGTAAGGCAGAAGAAACGTAGGTCGGGCATAGGTAACAGTGGTAAATTCTCAAAGGTCCCGGGCGGAGATAAGCCAACGAAGAAGGTTTTTCTCCGATATAAGTGCATGAACTGCAAGAAATCACATCAAAGGAAAGGCTTTAGGGTAGCCAAACTCGATTTTGTGGAATGAACATAAATGTTTTATCAAAGGAAAAGGTCTGTTTTTAGTAAAAGGAGGGTATGGCTATGAGGAGAGTGGGAAAAACACAAAGCAAATTTTTGAAGGTGAAATGCACAGATTGTGAGAATGAGCAGGTTGTATTTGATCATGCAGCTACGACGGTACAATGTAATGTCTGTGGAAGAACCTTAGTTGAGCCAAGGGGCGGCAAATCGGAGATAAAAAGCAAAGTGATAGAGGTCCTTGATTAGATGGGGCGCGATGAATGGCCGGAAAAGGGTGAATTAGTAATTTGCGCGGTAAAAGAGCTTAAGAGTTTTGGTGCCTTTGTCTCAGTTGTGGAATATGGTGGAAAAGAAGGACTTATACATATCTCTGAGATCGCCTCCGGTTGGGTGAAACATCTGAGGGATTACGTACGAGAAGAGCAGAAAGTGGTCTGCAAAGTGCTATTTGTGGATGATCGGAGGGGGCATATAGATTTATCACTAAAGGCGGTAAACGAAGGGCAAAAAAGGGAGAAGGTAAAAGAGTGGAAGAACGAGAAAAAAGCGAAGAAGTGGCTTTCTCTCGCACTCACAAATCCCCCACTCGAAATCAGCAGCGAAGAGCTCGCTGAGATAGAGCAGAAATTATCCGATGCCTATGGTAGTCTATACGATGCTTTTGAGGATGTTGTAAAAGTCGGCAAGGGCGCACTGATTTCTCTTGGGATAGAAGAGGAACACGCGGATGCAATACATCATGTGGCGGTCACTAATGTTAAACTGCCTTCTGTGCAGATAGTCGGATATGTGGAGCTGACGTGTCCCTTGTATGATGGTGTAGAAATAATAAAAGAAGCGTTGATTAATGTAGAGGATGAAGCGAAGGAGAAGCTGGAAGGAGTGGAAAGCAGAAAGGTAGAATGCTTCTACATAGGTGCACCAAGATATAAGATAAGGGTCATCGCATCCAATTATAAGGAGGCGGAAAGCATCTTAAGTGATGCCGCAGACACAGCTATTGAAGCATTAAAGAAAAACGGAGGACAAGGTGCATTTTACCGGAATCTGCCTTAATGAGAAGAAGAGATTTACCATTGATGAACTCTTCTTTTTTAAAAAAGGTAAGTTTTATGAAGTCTAAGTTGAGGAAATGTGGGGTATGTGGGGAGTATACGTTGGAGGAGGTATGTGCGAGGTGTGGGCGAAGGACAATGAATCCAACGCCCCCGAGATTCTCTCCTAAAGACCCTTATGGAAAATATAGAAGGATGATGAAATATGGAAGAGATAGAAGTGCATGAGCTAAAAAAGGTGGAATTGAACAAGCCAGTGATGGTAGAAGGGCTTCCAGGTGTGGGAAACGTAGGGAAATTGGTTGCGGAGCACATGATACAGGAATTGAATGCTGAGAAGATTGTGGAGATATACTCTCGACATTTTCCACCACAAGTATTGGTAAATGGCGATGGGACAGTTCGTTTATGTAAAATCGAGATATATGCATGGAAGTCAAAGGAGCTTGGTGATCTGTTAATCGTCAATGGTGACCAGCAGAGCGTTACAAATGAGGGCCATTATCTCATCTCCGAGCGGCTTCTTGACATTGCACAACAGTATGATGTTTCGCGCATATACACTCTGGGTGGATATGGGATAGGTCAGCTTGTAGAGAAACAGACAGTGCTTGGATCTGTGAATGAGGCAGGACTTGTAGATGAGATGAAAGGCTATGGCGTGGAATTTCGGGACGATGAGCCAGGCGGGAGTATCGTAGGGGCATCGGGACTTTTGTTAGGTCTTGGAAAGATGAGAGGTATCCAGGCAGTGTGTTTGTTGGGCCTTACTTCTGGGTATTTAGTGGATCCTAAAAGCGCCCAGGCAGTTCTAAAAATCCTCTGTCGTGCATTAAATCTCAAAAATGTTATAGACATGCAGGATTTGAAAGACCGTGCAGAGGAGATGGAAAAGGTCATCGAACGCTTGAAAGAGATGGAAGAAGCTCAAGTTCCAAGAAAGCGAGAGGAAGAGCTGGGCTACATTAGATAGATAAAGAATTATAAGAGGTTAGAGTACAAAGCTCTAACCTACGACTTCATTTTGCCTCTTTCCGATCAGGCTGACTCGGCTGTCAGAATCTTTAACGATGCAGGCCTTTTTACTACATCACCCATTTTTAGCCCCACTACGTATTCCAAATCCTTCTCTTTCGCAAGGTCCACTATCCTCTGCGTGATTACGCCATCAAAGACCACGCTATTTGCATTTCCTGTTACCTCTTTCAATTCCTTTGCAAGATCCCTCACGGTTGTCTCTTTTACTATCTTCTTATCTTTATCCAACAGTCTAGCCTTAAACGTGCCTTCGAGCTCATCCAGGTCAGTTTTAAATGGGTTGGTGCTTACCGTCGCCTCTTTCACGTCCTTTACTTCCTTGGTTTTCTTCCTTTGTATTACTCGTGTTGGCGCGGGTTCAGGCTTAGTATAGCCCTGCTGCTCTACCGGCGACTTGTTATGTAACGATTTCGTTATTTCCTTATACGACATGTCTTCCACGCTTCTACCTTCCGGAGTCGCGGCGACATAATCTACATCACCAATTTGTAAAAGCTCCTTCAATATGAGGTCGCCACCTCTGTCACCGTCTACGAAAGCGGTAACGGTCTTCCTCTTGCTCAATTTACCTATTATCGGCGATATATTCGTGCCCTCTACGGCAATTGTGTTCTTAATTCCGTATTTGAGTAGATTTAACACATCTGCACGCCCTTCTACAATTATAATAGCATCCGAATTCTCTATGTTTGGTCCAGCAGGTAAGTCCTTATACGTCCTTATCTCTTCCATTCTCACTGCTTCTTTCACTTCGTTCACCATCATTTCACTATCTATGCCTTTCTCTGTAGCCTTACGCATCAATTCTTTCGCTCGATCGGTTATCATTTTTCTCTTTGTCGCTCTTATATCCTCCACCTTATTGACTTCTACCTTCGCGATACAAGGACCTACTCTATCTATGGTCTCTAACGAGGCAGCCAATATTGCAGTTTCTACTTTGTCCAGGCCAGAGGGGATAAGTATCTCACCTTTTGATTTCCCACTCTTTGACTCAATATTGACCTCTATTCTGCCTATCCTGCTACTCTTTTGTAAGTCTCTAAGGTCCAGCTCTTCACCCAACAACCCTTCGGTTTGACCAAATATTGCACCTACCACATCTGATTTCTCAACAAAACCCTCTGCTGAGATGTCAGCATGAATAACATATTTTGTTGTATCTACATCATGCATTTTATTATCCTCCTTTAAGGTGTTATCACCTTTATCTTTTAATTTTACCACTGCCTTACCTTCTCTATCCTGTTCTGGCGATATAGTAACTGTCCTACCAGCTAATGTATACTTTAAGTGATACATAGGATATAGTAAAATAAAAAGACTTGTGCAGGGAAGTGGTGCGGAATTTCTTCTGCAAGGTACTATTCTGACGGACGTAGATGGAACGGTTGCAGGAATCAAGAGGCAGCATAATATTCTTGCGCAGTTAGGGATTGACCCGGAACGTGAATTTTGGTATAAAGTTATAGAGCCACTATTGCAACTCAGGAAGGATGGCGTGCGGGAAGTAGGGAAGGCGCGGGGTTTGTCCGAATCGATGTATAACCGACCACCCTTTCCAGGCCCCGCTCTTGCAGCGAGGGTGATTGGCGAATTGACACCTGAAAGAATAGCGGTGGTAAGGCAGGCGACGGCAATAGAGGAGGGAGAACTCAAGGACACACCTGCATTTCAAGGCATGGCAATCTTACACGAGGATAGAGTGACGGTTAATTTAATGGGCTCGATGCGATTCGAACGCATGACCTCCGCCGTGTGAAGGCGGTGTCATAACCAACTAGACCACGAGCCCTTCATATTTATTTAACATATACCATCAAGTAATTTAAATAATTTCTCATTCTGCATAATTGAAAGGAGTTATGAAAGGTTCATTGTAGACTTTCTTCAGCTAAGATGGAGGGGAAGAGCGAGATATGAAGATAGAAGAGGTAAGTGGCGGGATTTGCGCAGTAAAAGGCGTAAGAGCATACGGTAGGAAAGAGGGTAGTACAGGGTTAGCATTGATAGAGGGCGGCGGCAAAGCTGCAGGCGTATTCACATTAACTGA
>JAUWVD010000081.1 GCA_030617585.1 Candidatus Methanophagales archaeon | reverse complement strand
AGTTGGATATTATGCTTTCTTGACATGATCCCTACCCTTATCCGTCACCGCATACATCTTCACCCCAGCATCCCCTCCACCAGGCACGGGCACACTGCAGGATTTACAGTTGGCACAGCCACCACACTCGTTACCCGAACGGATTTCGCAAAGGTAACCTGCACGAGCCAGAAACTCTATTCTCGCCTTGAGTAACGACTTACTCATGTCTAATACCTTAGCAAGTTCGTCTAATGTGCATCCTTTCTCTATCTGGCCTAAAATGTCATCGGTTGCGGTCATTTTAGCCCTTCTCCTTTACTCTTTCAGCCATTTCACAGATGAAGAGCTTATCGTCATAAAAGGTAAGAATAATATCTCTCTTTTGTATTTCCTCATTCTCTCGCCATAGTTTTGAAAAGTAATCGGTTCTTGATTCTCGCTCACTTCCTCACCACGTCACTTCCTTCGTCAGTTCCCTCGCCAGATATGCCAGCGGTAGCACCAAAAGGAAGAGCCATATTGCAGGTCGGAAATCAGCAACTACTGAGAACTCCTCCGCTTCGCCAAGCAAGAACATCAACCCATCGGCACCCATCAACAGTAAATACAGAATACCGAAAACTGCCGCGAGAAACAGCCCGCCGATAATGAACGATAAACCAATATGTTCACCGTCAAAAGACCTTTTCACGCCGTTCAGAAACGTCGCTGCTATTACTACCAATGCGAACCCACCGAACAGATCACCAGGTATTGCATCTCCGGCACCACCAAATACCTCTATCACGCCAATGGCAAGATACACAACGCCAAGAACTGCTGCATATAGTCCTATTGTCTTCCCTTTCCCAATCTCGAAATCCGTCATTTTATCTTAATTCCTCCTAAAGACATTCATGTAAATCCTAACAAGCGCCCTATTCCTATGATCAACCCGGAAACGATGAATGCCAATACGGTCAGGTAGACCATCGTAAACACTGGCCACTTCCATGAATTCGTCTCTCGCCATATTGCACCTATTGTCGCCACGCAAGGCACGTAGATTAATACGAACGCCATGAATGCAAATCCGGTTAGTGGCGTGAATAGGCCCATACTCACGAGTGCATCGCCCACGGATTCTTCTCCTACTCCCAGCAGCAAACCATAAGTGGCTACTACTACCTCTTTCGCTAAGAATCCAAATATAATCGCAACGGTTGTCGTCCAGTCCCAGCCAAAAGGTGCGAATATCGGTTGGATTGCTTTACCAAGCCCCGCTACATAAGAGTTCTCTATAATCTCGCCGCCATTTGTTGCTGCCCATGGATATACCGAAAGGAACCAGAGCAGTATTACTACCACGAATATGATCGTCCCTGCTCTTTTCAAGAACTGTTTTCCGCGCTCCCACATGTGCAGAAGCGCCGTCTTCGCCTTCGGCATCATGTAACGAGGCAGTTCGAGCACAAAAGGTGCCGGTTTTCCTTTGAATAGCGTCTTTCGGAATATCAGTGCCATTAATATTGCTAGCGCGATACCAAGCACGTACATGGCAAATACTGCACTCCCTGCGGCAGCACCAAACAGCGCACCGCCAATGAGCACATATACCGGTAGCCTTGCACCACAACTGATTAGTGGGTTCACCAGTATAGTAATCATCCTGTCCTTCTCATTCTCTATGCTTCGAGTCGCCATGATCGCGGGAATATTACAGCCAAACCCGCTTATCATCGGTATGAACGATCGCCCGTGCAGGCCCAACTTATACATTACTCGGTCCATGACAAACGCCGCCCTTGACAAGTAGCCACTGTCCTCTAATATCGCGAGAGCAAGGAACAGCATAAAAATCGGCGGTACAAATACTAACACTGAACCAAGTCCACCGCAGATACCATCAGCTACGAATGATGCGAGTTGCGGGTTCGCTATCCCATCCGCGGCAAAACCGCCGAGCCAGCCAAAGAACATCTCTACCATTACCATGAACGGCTCTGAGAATGCGAATGTGAACTGAAAAACGGCCCATAGCAAGGCCAAGAAAATCGGGATTCCAAGCGCTTTGTGCAAGAATACATGGTCAAGCATATCTGTGAACGTCCATTTGCTCTCCTTCTTCCTCACTGCAGATTCCATTATTTTCGCTATCGCATTGTATCGCCTCTCTGCAAGTATCACTTCCGGATCTTCACCAAAAACATCACTCATTCTATTTCGCTACCCCCATTATCTCGTCTCTATATTGGCTATTCTCTATCAGTTCCAATACTTTCTCATCTTTCTCTAACGTTTTTATCGCAAGCCATCTCGGGGGATAATTTTTCGACAAACGCTCATCCTTGCTAATCTCATTCTCTACCTTTTTTATCAACGATTCAATGTCTTCGCCATAACCCAACTCTACTTTTCGCCTCTTTTCTTTGTTCTTCGCCGCTGTCAGTACAACCTCTTTCAACTCTTCCAGGCCTTCGCCTGTGGTTGCAACTGTTGGTACTACGGGCACACCAAGAAATTCAGACAGCTTATCCAACTCTATCTCGGTACCTCTCTCTTTTACTATGTCCCACTGGTTCAACGCGACCACGACGTTCGCTTCCAACTCCAATAGAAGTAGTGTTAGATACAGATTCCGCTCCAGACTCGTACCATTCACAATATCAACCACCACATCAGGCTTCCCCTCTACTATATAGTCCCGTGCTACTAATTCATCAAGGGCATTAGCAGTAAGACTGTACGTGCCGGGCAAATCAACAATCTCCATCTCTTCGCCATCATACTCGCATTTACCGGTCTTCTTCTCCACCGTCACACCGGGCCAGTTACCCACGTGCTGTTTCAGTCCAGTAAGCCAGTTGAAGATCTCTGTCTTGCCCACATTCGGATTCCCTATCAATGCTACTGTTAGCATCTTTACCTTTTACCCCCGGTGTTTACCATTATCTTCATTGCAATGCCCCTACCAAGTGCAACTCGTGCATCTCGCACCCCTACAAGCACAGGTCCTGGTGAAGATGACGACAGAACTTTTACTCTTGTGGTATTAGTGAAGCCCATCTCCGAGAGACGCTGCACCATCCCTCTTCCGCCCCTCATCGCTACTATCTCGCCTTCTTCACCTACGGAAAGAAGCGCTAATGGTATTGTGGCCTTCAATTCCTTGCTGTGCGCCATCAAATCGTGCAGGTGCGCGTCCACTTCTTCCAGGTGTTCTCGGACTTCACTACCTTCTGGTTCGGTATGTGATTTGATTACGTGCTCTATATCCTCATGAACATGTGCTATATCCTTGTCGAGATGTTCAATTAATTCACCACCAGTAATTCTACCCCAACTTCTCAATCTTCTACCTCTAACCATATAGTCTTCGCCTCCTCTCGCCGTAACGTCAGGTTATATCCTTTCAAGAGGAACTCCAGAGGATCGCCAAGCGGTGCATCCCTCACCATCTCTATTTCCGCACCCCGCACGATGCCCATGTCCATTATCCTCCTTCGTAAAGCACCACTTCCTTCTATACGAGCGGTTTTACCCTTTTCGCCGACCCGCATATCACTCAACTGCTTTTCCACCATTTTTATTTTATACTCCTTACGCTATCTCATTCATTTGCCGTTTCGTCTTCGCGGCTTCATTTATCATGCCACTCGAACTTTCTCTGCAAGACCTCGTCCAATTGTTACATGCTGTTCCCCTATTTTCGCAAGCACGTAACTCCCTCTTTTTGGACTTGGTGGTGATGTCTCCTTCCGGACCAATGTTATCTCTTTACCTTCTACCATTCCGAGCAGTTCAAATTTCTCCTTAAGCGAGTCACCGCCGATTATCTTACTTATCTTCGCTTTATCGCCTTCTCTGAGATAATTTATCTGTATGAACTCCCCGTCACGTTCTATCAGCACCTTTGATGCTTGACCTTCGCCCATACTTATCTCCTTGTCGTCTATTTCGAACACAAGAGTATCATCTGCAAGATGACGAGCGAACTCAACTTCGCCCCCTTTCTCTATGCCAAGTTCAGAGAAGTTATCTTCGAAGGTCTTCCCACCTTCTAACGTCTTTATCGTCCCCTTATCGCCATTCTCCAGTCGTAAAAGAGGAATGGTTCCTCCTCCTTTCTCCACATATACCTTATCTGCCCATCCGCGCGCTATGACTGCTTCTCTTCCTGCTGACACAATTAATGCAATGGGTCCCGCATGAACATGCACGGGCTCAGTAGCAACTACGGTAAGTTCTGTCCCTTCAGAAATACCCAAATCCGCCAGGTTGCCTTTTACTTCTGGACCACCATCTATCTTCTTTACTGTTACTGTTACTTCCGGTTCTACTTCAGCTAATTGTTTCATTTTTTCTCTACTCGGTTACACATATAAAGTTAGGAATACAAAAACCATTCCCTAAAAAGATTTGGTTTTGCATAATAAACCTAAAAAAGTTAGGTTTAAGGCTATAAAACCTAATTATGTCGGGAAGCAATGAAAAAATCTAAAAAATGGATTTATTTTATCCCTTTTTATACTATATGATCTATAACGTTCCTTCAAATTTGCTTTTATATTCTGATGGGAGTCCTAAAACGCGCAAACCAGAACTGCGAAGGAAATGGCATGGCTTATCCCGCAGCTTACATGCTTCCTTAACCAATCGGCAAGCGTAATGACTGTTTATTTTGAGCAGTTCTGTATTTTCTTTATTCAATTGCTTTCTTTCGCTTCTTAAAAACTCGAGTTCCTTTTTCCGCCCGTCAATCTGCACATACATTGCTTCTCCCCCTATCTCTTTTAGCTGTTCTTGGAATCGGCCTGTTAATCGCTTTTGCTCTTCCAACTCATGAATGAGTCGGATTTTATCTGTTTTTATTGCATCGCGTGTCGAAATCAATTCTTCTTTCTTCTGTTGCAACCGCTCACACCTGCGTTGTAGCTTTTCATTCGATTCAAAAGCTATTTCTAACTGTTTTGTTATATCCTCTACTTTACTTCCCGGTAGCTTAAGGGCTAGTTCATCGTGAAATCGCAATGCCAGATGCTCCTTCATATGAATAGCGGCGAAAATCCTCGTCTCGAGTTCTTTATCCTGACCGCCATTACGTACAGCAAACCAGATAAGAGCGGGGATGGGCACATTTGTTAATGTGTTTTCGGTACTACCCTCGATAATCGCACTTATCTTTTGCGCGTCTAACCGCTCAACTTCTTTCTTATACGGTGCAAATTGCTTTTCCAGCATCTTTTCCACTCGTTTTGCAGGCTGACTTTGCGTCCTGCATATCTGGGCGAGAGATTGATGCATTTCAAAATCCGCTGAAAACTGGTTGTCATGGTTAAGCTTCAACCCGCTCATCTAATTCACCTTCACTTTCGACTTCTCCAGAGCTATTCTGTAGTAGTCGCGTCAGTTCCTTCATCAACCTTGTTCTCTCCATATCTTCCATCATATACCACCCTCTTTTTTAGGTTCTCCTAACTGTTAGGATGATTTGGTATTGGGTACATAAATAACATCCCCTAAAAATGTTCGGTTTTGGATATAAAGGCGAATAAAGTTAGATTTTGATAATAAAAACCCAATTACCTTAGGAAGTAGTGAAAAGACCTAAAAAAGAACCTCCTTTTTCGGTAAAGCCTTTTTCTTTAGAAAAAGGGTTTAAAATAAAAAGAAGAGTATGCCAATCAAAATAAACAAAATTCCTGTGATTTTCGTTAATGTCTCTCGATTCACTTTATCAGAAATGAATTTGCCTAAATATATTGCAATTATAGAAACCAAACTTAACGCTATTATAACGCCTATTAAAACCATCAAGCCATTGTACCTGGTTGCGAACAATCCCGCGGCAATTTGTGTCTTATCCCCCCATTCTGAAACGAAAACCAGGATAAAACCGGAATAAAACGGATTTTCGAAATAGTATTTGCTCTT
>JAUWVD010000067.1 GCA_030617585.1 Candidatus Methanophagales archaeon | reverse complement strand
AAAATACAGTTAGGCACATACGATTTCGTTTTGATCGCCCCTGCCACGGCAAATACGGTGGCGAAGATAGCATATGGCATCGCCGATTCGCTAATTACAAACTCGGCTGCACAAGCGATGAAGGCGGACGTGCCTGTGTATATCTTCCCCGTGGATCAGAAAGAGGGTGAAATAATAACAAAACTTCCCAACGGTAGTGACTTGAAACTACGAATGCGGAAAGAGGATGTGGATAACGTAGAGAAGTTACGAAGGATGCGTGGTATCACTGTCTTGAGCAGGATTGGAGATATAGAAGAGGTGGTGAAGAAAATATAACACTATGGTACATTTAGATAGGGATAAAAAAGCCGCTTTAGTATCCATAGTGGTAACAGCCTTTCTCGTAGTTATAAAATATACCATTGGCGTCCTTTCCGGAAGCATTGCTTTGATTGCAGATGCCGTTCACTCTTTTACTGATGTTATAAGTTCCATCGGTGTCTTTATCGGTCTTAAAATTTCAAGTCGTAAGCCCACAGAAACTTTCCCATACGGATTTTACAAAGCAGAGAATATAGTAAGCCTTTTCCTTGCACTTGCGATCTTTTATGCCGGATATGAGATTGTTCTCACATCGGTCGAGAAGTTTGAAGCGGGTGCACTGACAAATGTTCCGGCTGCGATCTCAGTTGCACTGGCATCGCTGGTGCTCACATTGCTTTTGAGCAGTTATAAGCTCAAGGTCGGTCGAGAGATGAATTCACCAAGTATAATCGCCGATGGCAAACATACAAGAGCAGACGTTTATGCTTCCGCAGTCGTATTGCTTGGCATAGTGGGCAATTACCTGGGTTTCTATTCACTTGACCAGATAGCGGGTATTCTGATCGCTGTATTCATCTTCAAATCAGGTTACGAGATATTAAAAGATTCGATAAAGGTCCTTTTGGACGCATCCATAGATTATGAGAGCCTACATAGGATAAGAGAGATAGCATCTGAGGTTCATGGCGTCAGAAAAATAGACTCATTGAAGGCGAGAAGCTCTGGTAAATTCATATTTGTAGAGCTGGAAATAGAAACGAACCTGAGAGACCTTGAAAGGGCACATCAACTGAGCGATAAGATCGAGGATCAGATAAAATCCGAGCGGAAAGACGTAGATAAGGTCATAATACATATAGAACCAGAAGAGAAGGAGTTTATACGGTATGCGGTCCCATGCACGGAAAATAACGGTATGCAATCAAAAGTCTCCATGCATTTCGGTGGGGCAGAATATTTCTGTATATTTGATATAAAGACAGAAGAGAGAGTGCTGACCGATATGAGATTCATAAAAAATCCGTTTATTGCATTAGAAAAAAGAAAGGGGCTTAAGGCCGCTGAACTTCTGGTTGCAAGTAATATTGATAAATTAGTTACAAAAGAGAGCATAGCAAAAAAGAGTCCGTTCTATGTCTTGGAAGATGCTTATGTAGACTCCGATGTGACAGATGCGGATACTATCGGAGAGGTCATCGACAACCTTTCTTTGTATAAATAAAAATAGTCCTAAAATTTAGTAAATTAATTATTGGTGTGGAGATATATACGGATGAATAGAAGAGGTAAAAAAGAAGAAATTGGAGTCAGTTTTCAACAAGAGACGAAATATCAAAGAGGACATCTTCCCGCTTGGCACTTAGATTGGACGTGCAAACCGGATACGTATAAGCGGTATCCATCCGCGCCAAAAGTCCCGCTCGAACCACCGAAAGAGGAAGGAGGAGCACCGTTATGGGAAGTCATGAGACACCGCCGAAGCGTTCGAAACTTCAGCAATGAGCCGATGACAAAATCAGAACTCTCTCAACTCTTGTGGGCAGCACAGGGTATTACCAACTCCGAATCTGGGTTCCGAACCGCGCCATCAGCCGGAGCGTTGTATCCCGTAGAAACATATCTCGTGATTAATCGCGTGGAGCACATTGACCCTGGAATTTATCATTATGCCGTGGATATGCACGAGCTCGAACAGTTACAAGCGGGAGATTTTCGTATCCCTGTTGCACAGTCTGCTCTCGATCAAGAAATGGCGTACCATGCAAGCATGGTCTTCATCTGGACTGCCATCTTCGAACGTTCAAAGTGGAAATACAAGCAAAGAGCCTACCGCTACATATATTTGGATGCTGGACATATAGCGCAGAACGTGGCGTTAGCCGCAGTTGCACTGAATCTCGACAGTTGTCAGGTGGGTGCGCTCTACGATGACGAAGTAAACGCTTTGTTGGGCGTAGATGGCACAGAGGAGTGTGTGGTTTACATGACGGTTGTCGGGAAGGAAAAATAGACGGGAAATACTAGGGTTAGCATTCGTCAGGCAGTGGAATCCGATGAAACTTTAGTTCATCTCTATCGCAGTGACGAAGAAGCTTTTTAAGTGTTGCCTATTTTTTCCGCTGCCTTCAAGAAAATTATTTGGGTCTTGCATCCCGGAACCTCTATCAAACTCAACAGATATATGACTTTTCGGATAAAGATTCCGCAAAACAGCCTCTTATCGCTTACAAAGACCAAAACGCTGTATTTTATTTCTTCTTTTGCGCTTGGAGCTATCTGCAAAACTAATTTTCTTAAAGAAATTACCGTTTCTCCTTTATCTTCATCAACAAATAGAAGGTCTTGTATAAAGTTATTGATTTCTTCACAACCTGAATTTTGTAATAGATGTAGATTGTCCGTTAAGACGTTAGCGTTACTCGCCGCAAATCCATGATACGGTCTAACCACCCGTGGATCAATGCGATCTGTTACATAAGCAGAACACTCGATTCTGCCTCTCGATGATTCAACGCTTACAACGTCACCATCTTCGATCTCGAGTTTTGCTGCTCTCTCTGGATTGATTTTCAGTAGATTCTCTGGAAATTGCTCGTATAGCTCGGGAATGTTACGCATCATGGAGTGAGTGTACATCTCTAATTTCGACCCGGTCATAAGTATGAGTGGGTATTCCTTGGCTATCTCAGGATAGTCCTTAAATTTCATCATTTTTTTGTACATTAGAGGAGGAAGAGAGATGGCTATTCCTTCTGGATGAGCCCTCAGCTTCTCACATGTGACACCAAGCGACTCTAATTCGTAGTCAATGGCTTCTTCCCTCGTTTTCCAGGGGTAGTATTCGGCGTAACCAAGCTTTTGCCGAGTTCACAAATTATCTCCCCGTCTGACCAGGATTCGTATAGGGGTTCAACAACTTTTGGACTGAGCACGATTCTTGAGCGGGTATTCCAGCTATGGTCAACATGGCTGCTGTATGTCACATAGCGAGTATTTTCAAGGAATGTGCATGCCGGAAGCACGATGCCTGCAAGTTCGGCGGTTGGCGTCATGAATATATCAGCGACTACAAGGAAGTCAAGCTTTCTCAGTGCCTCTTCAACGACATTCGAGTTTGCACAGGTTACTGCCGGATTTGCAGCCATCACAAACATCGCTTTAATGGGATAAGGTTTGTCATGGATTATAGCATCCCATAAAGTAGGAGTGGCTGCAGTTGGAAAGATATGTAAAATCTTGGAGATGAGGCCTCTGTCTACTCCTATCTTCTTTCCCTAGGCTCCGGGCGGTAACTTTTCAATCCCCTCCAGGCTATTCGAGATTGTAGTTAAGGCGTTATCCCATGAGATTTGCTCCCACCTACTACATACCTACTTATTGTAGACCTGCCTATTGCTGCTGTTGCCCCTATAGCAGCCGCCGCTTTAACAAAACCCCGTCTCGTAATTTTTCTCATCGTACATCTCCTTTTAGCTTTGACCTTTTACATTTCACTCATTTTTACCTTTGTAAATATGAATATCCTCGCCTGTCTCTCTGAATAAACAAATCCACGCCTTTCTACATCCTCAGTTAATTTTTTCTCGGACCCCCTAGTTTTTTCAAAAGAAAGTACACCCTCGGGTTTTAAAATTCGATGTATCTCAGATATTACATCATCCAGTCCGCCAGCAATGTACTGAAGCCCAAAAATGAAGGCAAGGTCAATATCGCTTTTCAACTCTGTTATTATTTCCTATAGCTTTCCATCCTCATCTATGGTATTAATATCGCTGGGAAAGTTATGTAACTAAACAAATACAACATTTTGATACACGATGGAAAAACTTAAGCGGCTGAAGAAAAAAATAGAAGAAAAAGAGAACTTACTTGTTGCTTTCTCTGGTGGTGTGGACAGTGGCTTTCTACTTAAAGTAGCCCATGATGTACTTGGTGAAAAGGTATTAGCAGTAACGGTATACCGCGAACTGTTCCCGAAACGGGAATTAGAAGAAGTCGAAAGCTTTTTAACCCTTTCAGGTATCCCTTATAAGATAGCGCAGTTCTATCCACTAAGAAACGACAATTTTGTCAGAAATCCGTATAACAGATGCTACTATTGCAAGCGTAATTTTGCGAGTATATTAAAGGAAATCGCGACTGAGAAAGGCATAACAACCATCGCAGAAGGTGTTACCTCTTCCGATATTGATGAATACCGACCTGGCATTGCCGCATCTAAAGAGGAAGGAGTATGGCATCCTCTTGTTGAGGTTGGCATTACAAAACACGAGGTAAGACAAATAGCGAAGGATATAGGACTACCTTTTTGGGATAAACCCCATTCTCCTTGTTTAGCTACAAGGATAGAATACGGAGAGCGGATAACGCCGGAAAAAATTAAGATGATAGGAGAGGCAGAGGCTTTCTTGAAGGATTTGGGGTTCAAGCAACTTAGGGTTAGACTGCATCGTGGCGGTATAGCGAGGATAGAGGTGGATAAGGAAGAACTGGCTGGTTTTTTTGATACTAACGTGCTTGATGTGGTATCCCGGAGATTAAAAACGCTTGGGTTCAATTACGTCACGCTTGACCTCGAAGGATTCCGGAGTGGTAGTATGGATACAGGTAAATAAATCGTATTTGCTCAATATCCGGTGGATTAAAATTCCAAACTACAAATCCCAAATGCCAAACAATACCCAATGTCAAAATCCCAATGTTCAAAACACTCTTGCTAAGGGTTTGTTTTGAATTTAGATATTTGAATTTATTTGTGATTTGATGCTTGGGATTTTCCACAATCTAGTGAGCATGTACGGAGAATTTGTCCACTATAAAGGTTATCAGAGATACGAATCTTTTCTTTTCGTTTACTCCTTACTAATAGTTAGTTATTCTGTTATATGGCAGTAAACGGATGTACTGGTTGGACCTATATCCACATCCAATGTAAAACATGCCTCGAATGGTTCCTCGGAGATAATAGGTACTACGCGATCTAAGGGTAGACTAGGTCTTAGCACGCCGAAGTCTGCACCTTCATGCAGGAGCGCCTCACCACTAGGCGTACAATCCCAAATGACGTGTGCATCCGAATAAAAATCAGGTTCAAGCAGTAAGTTATTGCCCTCTCTTTGCCCTCTGATTTCGACAGAGAAGGGCATTGGACCGGTTTTGCAAGTAACCCTTTCTTTATGCTTATATTCGTCATACCGCCAACTAATTTCCCATTCGCTATATCCCAATCCTGAACCATTAATCATGCCATCATCGTCAATATCAAATGTGAAATCATACTCATCTAAGAAAGACTGGTATCCTGCACCTCCGATACCGTTGGGATCACCAACCTCGAAAAAAGCTCTATAATATCCGCTGTAATTGCCTTTATTACAGTCAAGGACAAAATCGACCTGGAAATCTTCTTTGCACTTTAAGTCAACAATCTTCGTCTGGGTATCCTTTCCGTTCTCACAGGTTGCTTTCACTTCTGCTTTTCCTTCTGCATTTGCGATTAGAAGGTAGTAGCCCAAAAAATCTGTGGGGTAGGAGTCCTTATTCCCTGCGGAATCGGTTATTTCAACTTTGGCACCTTCGATGTATTCTCCATTCATGTCCGTGATTTCTCCATTGATGAGTATTTCACCATCAAACAATCTAAAATCATGTGTTTTTGTTTTTCCCGCTCGCAGCGTAACATCATATTCACAGTGCATAGGACATTTCTCTTCACTTTCCGCATATTCTGCGCAGCAATCATAGGTAGCTTCCATATTTGGATAGGGTACACTAAAAACATCCTCTTTTAGAAATATATCCTCTATGGTGTAACTGCCATCCCCTTTAGAAAATGCTCTATTAAAATCGCTCTTAACCATAACCTTTGCATCCTCAACTGGATTTCCTTCAGTATCCCGGACGGTACCTGTCATCCTGCATGAGGCGGCAACAAGAGGAACGTCTAGCCCATAAGTGGCACCCGCTTCGGTTACCCTCACAGTGGAATAAAGCTTAGGGCTTGCCAAGAAATAAGTTGGCAACTTTATTAACTAAAAGTGCATATATGTCATTATGGATGATATAGAACAACATAAAAATTGGCTAAAAGTTTTGGCACTGGCAAATGAATCGCTAACACGTAAATTGGCTGTGGCTAAAGCACTTGACTTGGGCTGGGGAGGAATCTCAACTGTCGCAAGAATCAGCGGCATGTCCATTACGACAATAAGGAAGGGGATACAGGGAGTGCCGAGCTAAATGCATAATATCCAGTTGGTGAAAATCCAACCTGAGG
>JAUWVD010000019.1 GCA_030617585.1 Candidatus Methanophagales archaeon | reverse complement strand
CCAAGGTCAATAATATGGTCGGCCGATTTGATTACGTCCAGATTATGCTCTATAACCACCACTGTGTTTCCCTTATCTACAAGATCGTCAAGCACCTTTATCAATTTCTTCACGTCATGGAAATGAAGTCCCGTTGTCGGTTCATCAAGTAGATATAACGTCTTACCGGTAGCCTTCTTTGATAGTTCCTTTGTCAACTTAATCCGCTGTGCTTCACCACCCGAAAGAGTGGTAGAACGTTGCCCGAGTTTGATATAGCCCAATCCCACTCGTATCAGCGTTTCAAGTTTGTTTCTGATAGCGGGGATATTCTCAAAGAGTTCCAGCGCTTCCTCAACGCTCATATTAAGTACATCCGCAATCGATTTACCTTTATATTTGATCGCCAAAGTTTCATTGTTATACCGTTTTCCACGGCATTCCTCGCATTCTACATATACATCAGGCAGGAAATTCATCTCGATCTTGATAACGCCATCGCCGTTACAGGATTCGCATCGTCCGCCTTTGACATTAAATGAGAACCGCCCGGGCTTAAACCCGTGCTGTTTCGCGTCTTTAGTCGCAGAAAATATCTTCCGGATCTCGTCAAAGACTTTGGTGTAGGTTGCGGGATTGCTGCGTGGTGTTTTCCCTATCGGGTTCTGGTTGATGACAATCACCCGATCTATTTCTCGTCCGAATATGATCTGGTCATGCGATCCTGCTCTTTGTTTGGAATTATACAGTTTCTGCATCATCTCTTTATATAATATTTCGTATATCAGTGTGGATTTTCCGCTGCCTGATACGCCGGTAACCAACGTTAAAACCCCAATAGGTATGTTGACATCAATATTCTTAAGATTATTCTCCTTACAGCCTTTGAGCTGAATGAACTTACCGGATTCTCTTCGTTGCGTGGGCATTGGTATGCTCAATTCACCGGACAGATATTTCCCGGTTAGTGATGCCGGGTTACTTTCTATCTGTTCCGGCGTACCCTTTGCAACTACCTTGCCGCCCTGTAATCCCGCACCCGGACCCATATCAACGACATAATCCGCTCTTCTTATTGTCTCTTCATCATGCTCTACAACTATTAGCGTATTTCCGATGTCACGTAACCTATGTAACGTATCGATTAATTTCTGGTTATCGCGTTGATGCAAGCCGATCGAAGGTTCATCCAGGATATACAACACACCCATTAAATTGGACCCTATTTGCGTTGCGAGCTTTATCCGTTGCGCTTCACCGCCGGAAAGGGTACTGGAAGCACGAGAAAGCGTAAGATAACCAAGACCCACCTTAGCGAGAAAATCAAGCCGCGCCCTAATCTCCTTTAATATCAGTCCTGCAATCTCGACCTGCTTTTTAGTGAGGTCAATGTCTTTAAAGAATTTTATGCAGTTCGCTATCGACATGTCAGTGATATCAATTATAGATCTTTTACCAACAGTAACAGCCAGGACTTTTTCTTTCAGTCTTTTACCGTTACAACCAGGGCATAGCGAGATCCGCATGAATCGCTCCAGTTCGTGCCGTCTGTACTCCGATTCGGTCTGTTGATACAATCGTTCGGACTGAGGCACCAGTCCTTCCCAGACACCACGATGGGACCAATTTGCATCACCATTTTTCATTGTCATGCTAAACTTGATCTGCTCACTTGAGCCGTACATCAGTGCTTTATATTGCTCTTCCGTAAGGTCCTTTATAGGTGTGAAAATCTCAAAGTCGAAATGTTTTGCAACTGCTGCAACATACTGTCCCCGCCATCCATCTATTGCGTTTCGGTATATCACAAGTGCGCCATCGGCAATACATTCATTCCTGTCCGGAATTATAAGGTCAGGGTCAAAATCCATGGTTATGCCCAGGCCGTGACATACCGGACATGCACCAAAGGGACTGTTAAACGAGAACATTCGCGGTTGTAATTCCTCAAATGTGATACCGCAGATAGGGCAAGCCAAATTAGCTGAATATACCTGCTCCTCATTATTATTTTCAGCAACTACAATTACCAGTCCTTCTGACTTGACTAATGCATTCTCTACTGCTTCCACCAATCGCGATCGGTCCTCAATATTTAACCGGTCCATGACTATCTCGATGTCATGTTTCTTATATCGTTCGAGATTTAGCTTCTCATCCGTACGATATATTTCCCCGTCAACCCGAACTCGGGTATATCCGTCTTTATTCAGGTCCGCTAAGAGTTGCTCATACGTGCCCTTCTTCTGTCTTATTATTGGCGACAGCACTATTATCACACCGTTAGTATCTTCCGCTATCTTTGTCGCTATCTTCTCAGGCGATTGTGCAACAATTTCTATACCATGTCTTGGGCAATGTGGTATGCCAATCCTTGCAAATAATAAGCGCAGATAGTCATATATCTCTGTAACAGTACCAACAGTGCTGCGTGGATTCTTACTGGTTGTTTTCTGCTCTATTGAGATCGCAGGTGAGATCCCTTCTATGCTATCCACATCTGGCTTATTCATAACACCTAAGAACTGCCGGGCATATGCTGATAGCGATTCAACGTATCGTCTCTGTCCCTCTGCATAGAGCGTATCAAACGCTAAAGTTGATTTCCCGCTACCGGAAAGACCAGTTATCACTATAAACTTATCTCTCGGCAGCTCAAGATTAACATTTTGCAGATTATGTTCCCGGGCGCCTTTAATGATTATTCGTTTCATCTCGGTCTAAGAGTATAGGTTATTGGACCTGTTGCAAAAGGTTCAATTCCAACCCACAAAAAAAATATTTGGCCGCATACATAATACCCATAAAATAAATATATCTGGTGATTCTTATATATGGGGGGCTAAAAAAAAAATGGATTCTATACTGATATTAGCAGGAATAGTATTTGTGGCATTGATCATTCTGGCGTCTTCGGTAAAGGTAGTGAAGGAATATGAGCGCGGTGTAATCTTCAGACTTGGTCGGTTAGTGGGTGCAAGGGGACCAGGGCTGTTCTTAATCATACCCATCTTCGAGACAATGGTGAAGATCGACTTACGAGTATCTGTTTTCGACGTTACGCCGCAAGAGGTTATAACCAAGGATAACGTCACTGCAAGAGTGAATGCAGTCGTCTATTACCGCGTACTTGACCCGGAGAAGGCAGTGACCGAAGTGGAGCGATACGAATATGCCACCGCTCAAATCGCTTTGACCACGATAAGAGGTGTGATAGGACAGGCGGAACTGGATGAGTTGCTCTCTGAACGAGACAAGATAAACAAACGCTTGCAGAGTATAATAGACGAAGCGACAGACCCATGGGGTATAAAGGTATCCTCAGTAGAGATAAAGGATGTTGAGTTGCCAAAAGAGATGCAACGTGCTATGGCTGCACAGGCTGAGGCAGAGCGGAACAGAAGAGCTCGTGTTATTTCCGCAGATGCTGAGTACCAGGCGGCGAAGAAGGTTGCAGAAGCTGCAAACGTCCTACAACGAGAAAAAGGCGGGATGTACATTCGAACTTTGCAAACGATAAAAGAGGCAACGGAGGAAAAGGCTACTACTGTCGTCATTCCATTCCCGGTAGAGATGCTCGACGCTTTTGGATATCGGGGCGCTAGAAGCACAAAAGAGAAAGAAGAAGAAACTTCGGATGATATAGCAGAGGAATAAAATAAGTTGGATTTTCTCGGGAGCCACAGTACACAAATCCAACCTTTTATTTTTATTTCTTCTTTTTTATTTCTTTTTTCTTTTTAGGAACGTGTTATGGGGAAGCAATTCTTAGAAATCGTTGAGAAAGAGAAGGTAGAAGAAATTGTTGCCGAACTCAGTGCGAAACTTGCAAAGCAGACAGCGAAGGAAAAGGTGCGAATAGACGAAGCTCTCGGTAGAAATGCATCTACAGACATCTTTTCCGTTCTCAATATCCCTCCCTTTGACCGGGCAACTATGGACGGCTACGCAGTGGTTGCCGCTGATACATTCTATGCAGACGAAAACAATCCCGCTTCGTTGATTATAAGAGGATATGCCCCTGCGGGCGAGTTACCTTCGCAAGATGTAGAAAGCGGCTATTGCTTTGGCATATCTACCGGCGCACCCATTCCGAAAGGTGCAAATGCGGTTGTCAAAATCGAAAACACGTTTCTTGATGATGTCAAAATAAAAAAGGTGAAAATATACAAACCAGTCGCCCCTAACGAGAACATCATGCTCGCAGGCACGGATATAAAGCGAGGCGAGCGGATAGTAAAGGAGGGGACCACGCTAACGCCACGTGAGACCGGTGTTCTGGCTGCATGTGGGCTAAACGAAGTTTCTGTACTCAAAAAGCCGAAAGTGGCAATCATATCCACGGGCAATGAGATACTCGTACCTGGCGAAGACCTCAAACCGGGAAAGATATACGACGTTAATGCACAGGCAATCAGCGATTCGGTTAGAGACTGCGGCTGTGTCCCTTTAGCTCTTGGAATTGCACGCGATAACGTCAACGAGATTTCGGGAAGCCTAAAAGAGGCATTAAAAAGAGATGTTGATGTTATAATCGCCTCGGGCGGTACCTCGGCAGGCGTTGGTGACCTACTGCCCAAAGTGATAGAAGAGCTTGGTGAGATTATCGTGCATGGCGTTGATATAAAACCCGGAAAACCGCTCATCTTCGGCTTGATCAGAGGAAAACCCGTGTTTGGATTGCCTGGGAATCCTACTTCTGCGTTGATTACCTTTAACCTTTTCGCAGCTCCTCTACTACGCACAATATCCGGTATCCGCTCGCTCGAAGAAGGCGAAAGGCGAAGTGCAAAAGCGGCAGTCAGGATCTTCTCCGAGCGAGGACGTAATGAATACGTACTTGCAAATCTCGTTCAGGAAAATGGTGAATTACTTGCCTATCCTATCCTCTCCGGCTCAGGTGCTATTACAACCCTATCAAAAGCGGATGGCTATATATACATGGCGAAAGGGAAGGAGATAATAGAAGAAGGGGAGATGGTGGAAGTTAAAATATTGACGAACCGAAATCAGCTCAAAAATCGGCGATTCTTGAGCTGACAATGCAAACAAAATGGAAAGTGCAAAAGTCAAAGTTCAATAAAAAGCGATACACTCAGGTAATTATTTATATTCCCATTTCCATATCTAATATCTAGAGGCATACCCGCCTTAACTCAGTTTGGAAGAGTGCGCGGCTGTAGTGTGGCGTTAGATCACCTCCCAAAAGATCTTATAACCGCGCGCGGACACCGTGCTGTCCCCGGTTCAAATCCGGGAGGCGGGATTTTTTTAGTAAAAATGACAGAAATGAAGGAACTATTGAAGAAATTAGCTGAAGCACATGGCGTTTCCGGTCGCGAAGGCGAGATAAGGGCAATCGTGGAAGCAGAACTAAAGCAATATGTGGACGAGATAAAGACCGACAGATTGGGTAATTTGATAGCAACGAAACGGGGTAAAAAACCGTCTGTTATGCTTGCTGCGCATCTCGATGAGATCGGGCTTATGGTGAAGCATATAGAAGACGAGGGTTTCATGAGATTCTCAACCATTGGTGGCTGGTTTGATCAGACACTGCTAAATCAAAGGGTGATTTTGCAGGTTGATAGCGGTGTTGTATATGGCGTTGTCGGTTCAAAACCACCACATAAAATGAAGCAGGAAGAGCGGGACAAGATGATCAAATGCGAAGATATGTTCATTGATGTAGGAGCTCGTAGCAAAGAGGAAGTGGCGCAAATGGGCATCTCTATTGGAACACCTGTCACCATAGATCGGCATTTTGTAGAACTCAAAAACGGTATTGTTACCTGTAAAGCATTTGATAATCGAGCAGGTGTCACGATAATGATAGAAGCACTTAAAAGGGCGAATACGGAATTTGAGGTATATGCAGTGGGAACGGTACAAGAGGAAGTAGGGCTGAAAGGAGCACGAACTGCCGCTTTTGGGCTTGACCCCGATGTGGCAATCGCAATAGATACCGATATAGCAGGTGGGCACCCGGGAATAGAAAAGAAAGACACGACAGTAGAGATAGCTAAAGGTCCGGTAATCACCGTTTCTGATGCCTCGGGCCGTGGTATAATAACGCCCCCTTCTGTCTTGAAATGGCTTAAAGAAAGTGCGTCCCACCACAATATAGAATATCAACTCAGTGTATCGGAAGGCGGTATGACAGATGCTGCTATAATTCATCTCACAAGAAGTGGTATACCCACAGGTATTATAGGTGTGCCCACAAGATACATACATTCGCCTGTGGAGCTGATAGGCATGAAGGACATCGATAAATGCGCTGAGCTCATTGCACGGGCTGTCGAGCACGTGGGCGATTACTTCTGAGGTTCGAACTACGTTGAGATGTGTGAAATAGAAGGGGAGATAAAGAAGAACAAGGAGTTCATAGATGCTGTGGTTATCTCAGGTGGTGAAGAAGTGATTTATTTCTGAGTGCTATCATTAATAAAACAAAAGGAGAATGAACAAATTGCTATTATTTGATTTTGGGATTTTGGGGGAGAGTTTAGGTGACCACACATGGTAAGCTTTTTTCTTGAGGCGGTGCCCGCAAATGTGCTTATTGCAAGGGCTATTTGCAGCGATAACGAGGATAACAATGCAAGTTACATCTGCTTCGGGGCATTGATAAGGATAAGAGGTGATACAAGACTCGTTTTGAAGCGAGGTATCGTTGAACAGGCAATTGGTAGGGCTTTGACCGAGAACGAATGGCAGAGTGTTACTTGGAATCATATTGGTACTATTTCCAAATTCGGACGAACCGAGATTGTATTCGAGAATTCAGAAGAATCCCGAGTACTTGATGAGTTCTGGGATAAACGGTTAGAGAATGTGAAAAAGAATAAAAGTTAAAAAGTGCTTATTGTATATTCAAGTAAAATGACAAAAATAGAACTCGTTTGCTGGAAGGATAAAATCGGTGGCGAAATAGAGCGGCAGGTAATAGATGCGTTCAGCTATGGCTTTACCGTTGGTTCGCATGGCGAATGGGAGATGGCAATAGCGAAAGAGGATAAAGAAGTTTCGAAGAACGAACTCGTGAACATAGAGATAGAAGATATAGAGTTGCCGCCAAAGGCGATAGTCTTGCCTTGTAACATAATGCGACATGCACTTGGCATTGTTTCTTCGCTCGCGGCTGTGGGACAGCCAAAGAGTGTAGAGGAAAAGAGAGTGCTTAATGAAGCTATTTTTCACCCCATATTTGATGGTAAGGTATGTAAAGGCGAATTACTCTCTGTTGTGAATATATTATATGCTGCGGTAGAGCGACGGCTTGCGAGAGGTGCTGCGGAGAAGTGGCTGCGCGAGCGATACAAGTATTAGCTTTCGTCGGTGCGCCCGCGGCAGGGAAGACCGAAGCGGCATCGGTAGCTAAGACGCTGGGCATTCCGATCGTAACCATGGGTGACGTGGTAAGAGCGGAGCTAAGAAGGCGAGGTCTACCGTTAAGCGACGAAAATGCGGGTAAAATTGCATCGCAGCTGCGAGTGCAAGAAGGAATGGATGCAATTGCAAAAAGGTGCATCCCACATATAAGAGCGATAGCAGGTAAAAAAGCGGTTATCGTAATAGATGGTATAAGGGGCATCTCAGAAGTGGAAACGTTTAAAAAGGAATTTGGCACCGATTTTAGGCTTGTGAGAGTTGAGGCGCCTCTCAATCTCAGATATGAACGGATAAAGACCCGTGGCAGAGGTGATGACTCGCTGAGTATCGAGGAATTCAAGGCGCGAGAAGAGCGGGAGAATGGGTGGGGAATGGGAGAAGCAATGAAAAATGCGGATAAGGTTATAACGAACACAGGTTCTCGGGAACTCTTTAAAGAACAGATAGAAGAGCTTTTAGCTGCTTCGAGATTGGAATATACATAGAACCACGAGATTACACAAGATTATACAACGGCGCTTGCTACATCTCTGCTTTCTGTGGCGGCCAACCGGTATTGTCTCTTTGCCCTACTTCCTTTTCTCATCAAAATGCCAGTAGAATGGAAGTTCCCTAAATATGTAGATATTGTCGTAAGTCCCACTTTCTCATCATACACGTCTTCATATATTCTCTTTACCTCTGAAGAAGTGAACCAATCCTTTGGTGCCTTTTCATCAAAGCGCAAAAAAGATGCCAATCGCTCTTTTATCGTGAGTTCTTCACCTTCGTAATAATCATCAACTGCCGGCGAAGAAAGGTGCGTCTCTAAAAACTTTGTTACGTTATTTATAGTCATCTGTCGGAGCAGTTCGATTTGTAAATCGCCCTCCTTCTCTAGGGTTGTTTTTGTACCTTCTTCATCCGTTACCTCTACCCGCACCTTTAGCATCGCTTTCACCTGTTCACATATTCAGTGAACAAGTGAAGGTAAGGAAGAGGTTATATATAAAGGTATTGCTATATTCATCAAAATCTCATTAGTGTCATTTGCTGATTTTTGACGTTCCCCCCTTTTTATTTTACACTTTACACGTTTAATTCTATGCACAAAAGCCGCCAAAATTTTGAGTGAACACCCCTATTTCCTGTGGAGTGACATAGTGAACAGTGAACCTTGCTAAAACTTTATAGCATGAAAGACAAAATCATTAAGTAGTAGAAGGTAATGCAAAATTGACAGAGAAGAAAGAGTACTACAAAACCTTAGGTGTAGAGCGCGGATCATCGCAGGACGAAATAAAGCGTGCTTATCGAAGATTGGCAAAAAAATACCATCCTGACCTCAACAAGGAGAACCACAAGGAATCCGAGGAGAAGTTTAAAGAGGTATCCGAGGCTTATGAGGTGTTATCGGATTCACAGAAGAGGGCGAATTATGATAAATTCGGGAGTGCAGGCGTTGATTTCGGTCGTGGTGGATTTGAGTGGTCTAATTTCACACGGTTTAGCGATGTAGAGGATATATTTGGAGGGTTGTTCAAGGACCTTTTTGGCGGTAATTTCGGTAGAGCTCAAGGCGGCAGCTCCATGTTCGATGACCTCTTCGGCCGGGGACATACAGGGGCAGATGCGGGATACCGACCAGAGCGAGGAAGCGACATCCGGTATGATCTTGAAATAGACCTTGAAGAAGCTGCGATGGGGATGGAGGAAGAGATAGCAATTGCTAAAGAAGATGTCTGCCCAGTTTGTAGCGGAACGGGCGCGAGTGCAGGTGGATTGGAAACCTGTGCTACCTGTGGAGGAACGGGACAGGTAAAGAGAGTGCAACGGCAGGGCTTTGCACAATTCATTTCTATCGGTTCCTGCCCTCGATGCCGAGGAACGGGAAAAGAGATAAAGGAACCATGTGAGAATTGTAACGGAAACGGAAAAATCAAAGTGAATAAGAAGATCTTAGTGAAGATGCCTGCGGGCGTGGATACCGGAAGCAGATTAAGGATTGCAGGAGAAGGGAACGCAGGCGAGAGAGGAGGTCCACCGGGCGATTTGTATGTGATGATACATGTAAGGGAGCATGAATTCTTCAAAAGGGGCGGCAACAACCTGTTTTGTGATGTTCCTGTTCGCTTCGCGCAGGTGGTGTTTGGCGATGAGATAGAGCTAATGACGGTAGAAGGCGGTACGGTAAGACTAAAAATGCCTGCGGGCACGCAATCAGGCACGGTCTTCCGGCTGAAGAACAAAGGAATGCCCGATTTAAGGGGCTATGGGAGAGGTAACATGCTAGCGAAAGTGCAGGTTATAACACCATCAAAACTGAGTAAAAGGCAAAAGGAACTGTTACGTGAACTTGACGAGGGAGAAGAAGCCGAGAATAAGCAAAAGAAAAGTGCCTTTTGGAAAAACAAAAAAACGAAGTAAGTAAATAAGTAGATAAAAAAGACAAAGGTGCAAACTATGAAGCAAGAGATACGAACGCCCATACTCTCGGTACTTGGACATATAGATCATGGTAAGACCTCACTACTTGATTCGATACGGGGTACCGCGATCACAGCAAAGGAAGCAGGTCGTGTAACGCAGCATATAGGGGCGACAGAAATCCCTATTGATACAATAAAAAAGATTTGTAAACCACTAAAAAGGGATTGGACAGGAATAGAAGTCCCGGGTTTGCTTTTCATTGACACTCCAGGGCATCATGCCTTTGCATCATTGAGGAAACGCGGAAGTGCTTTAGCGGATGTCGCGGTCCTTGTAGTGGATGTGATGGAGGGTTTTCAACCGCAGACAAACGAATCGTTAAACATTTTAAGGTTACTAAAAACGCCTTTTGTTGTCGCATTGAACAAAATAGACCGGGTAAGTGGCTGGGATTCGACGAATAAACCGTTCATTATCAATTATAAAGATCAGCCGGATTATGCGCGGAATGAACTGGACGCGCGGATATATGATATGGTAGGAGACCTTTACGATAAAGGCTTCTCGGCTGACAAGTATGACCAGATAAGAGATTTCGCAAAGACTGTGGGTATTGTGCCGCTGAGTGCACAGACCGGAGAAGGGATTGCGGATTTGCTCCTTGTGCTCATAGGATTATCGCAGAAGTTCTTTGAGATGACTCTGCGTCTACATTTAGAAAAAGCGGGTGTTGGCACGATATTAGAGAAGAAGGAGGAAAGAGGGCTCGGAACTACGATTGATGTGATATTATATGATGGTAAGATCAGCGTGGGCGATACAATCGTGGGTGGTGGCACCGAGGAGGAGCCAATAGTTACAAAGGTGAAGGCATTGCTGAAACCAAGGGCACTGCAAGAGATACGAGTAGAGCAACGGTTTGAGCGGGTAAAAACGGTGAATGCCGCTTCTGGTGTGAAGATAGTAGCACCGAATATAGAAACTGCGCTCCCGGGTGCACAGGTGCGAGTGGTAGGAGAAGGAGATGTACTTGAGAACGTGGTGAAATTGGTAAAGAGCGAGATAGAGGAGATGAGGATGGAGACATCGCCTGAAGGGCTAATAATAAAGGCAGATACCATGGGCTCACTGGAAGCGCTTGCTTCTGAGCTGCGCGATGAAGAGATAGAGGAGATAAAAAAGGCAGAGGTTGGGAATATATCTAAAAGGGATGTGATAGATGCGGGTACGGTTAAGAACCGTTATTTCGGTGTTATTTTGGGCTTTAATGTTGACCTCCTCCCGGATGCAAAAGAGATGGCGAGGGAGAATGGAATACCAGTATTTATAAGCGATGTCATTTACCGGTTGATAGAAGAGTATGAGGACTGGATGAAGGGAGAGAAGGAGAAAGAGAAACGTGAGATTATCGAACGGCTGCCCGCACCTGCTAAGATTAAGATACTGCCTGGCTGTGTGTTCCGGCAAAGTAAGCCCGCTATCGTGGGTGTGGAAGTTCTTGGAGGGAAGATACAAACAGGTGTGAAACTGATAAAAGCGGATGGTACAAACATAGGCACGATAAATGAGATTCAGGATAAAGCAGAGAGCATAAAAAGTGCTGGGCTGGGGATGCAAGTCGCTATTTCAATGAAGAAGCCGACTGTGGGACGGCAAATAAATGAGAATGATCTATTATATGTGGATATTAGCAAAGAAGAAGCGAAAGCACTATCTGGTTTGTTGTCCGCTGATGAAGAGGCTGTGTTAGCGGAATTGATGAAGCTAAAAAGCCGGCATTTGTAACCACAAGATTACACAACACTATAATTTTCTTTTTTACAAAAATGAAGTGTAGGAACTCTAAATATGGGCAACATTTAAAAATACTGGGAAGAATCAAGAAGACGCTAGATGCTAGTCAAACTTGTATCCTGCATCGGACATTATTACAATGCCTCGCCGTGCTGCTATCGCCTTGACGATTTCAGCAGCAGCGCCCCAGAGCTTCTCAGATGCCTGAACAAAATCTTGCTTCGCTATCAGCGCATACACGTCCATCAGCTATTTATCGTTCAATTTGAGATACTGTTCTGCGTTTTGCGCATATGCTTCACTGCTCATACGCCTAACTTAGTCGTAATAATATAAAAAGAATTATAGGAAAAGAAATATTAGATGATGTGCATATAATATAAAGGAGAAG
>JAUWVD010000156.1 GCA_030617585.1 Candidatus Methanophagales archaeon | reverse complement strand
CATTTTATGCTGCGCATCAATACGTCCCATACAGGTGCGTTTTTTGTAGTTGACCAGCCAAGATCGCCGTGCATAAGATCTACCATATACATGATGTATTGATCCAATACCGGCTGGGTACTGCTTGTTAAGCCGGATAAGAGACCCGCAGGCATCAGTCTTGGTAAAAAGAAGTTGAGCGAGATAATTATGAATATTATAATAATATAGCCAACTATTTTTGTTATTATGTTCGTCTGCATTTCATCCATGTGTGAGGTGTGAGGTGTGAGTTTTTGAGTATCTCTTAAGCAAGACACCTAAAACCTAAAACCTAACCCCGATACACACTCATCATCATTCATCTCCCTTTTTTCTGAACAACAGCAGGTATGCTACCGCAAAGATAGCAGCGAGAGCGAATACTGGCTTGAATCCCGACACGGCTGGCTTGGCTGACTTCGCAGGCGTTGGTGTGGCAATAGACATAGGACGGGGTGAAAGTTTAGATGTAGGTGTTGGTGTTACTAACGGAGACGGTGCGGTGGCTACAGCAGATGTAGGAGTTGGCGTTGAGGTTATATTTGCTACAGGAGTAGCTGTTACGCGCCATATCCACGTGTGCAAATCCGATAAACCCGTTGTTGCGTTCGTTGCGATTGCAGATACGTTCCAGGTTCCAATGACGGAACTTGTGTTCGTATATGTAGCATCCATCACGCTTTCATTTGTTTGCACTTCTGTACCGTTTATTTGCCAGCTAATATCTGCTAGTTGCTTTACAGAGATGTTGAACGTTCTTGATTCGCTTTCTGCATTGTTCACAACAGCATCTACGGGTTTCCAGGCTGTTATGTTCACAGGTAGTATAACTTCGCCAGCTTCTTCTCCTACTTCTATTTCGGTATCACCACCAATGTCATATTCCTCCTTCTCTTCATCTATGAGTATGCCCTCGAATGTGTAAGTGCCTTCTGTGTCGGGTGCGGTCACGGTGTAAGTGAAAGAAGGTTCGCCCCACAATTCGAACTCGACCGTAGTATATCCTACTTCAGGATTGAGTGTGGAATCCTCAAACTCAAACCCATCCGGAAGTATTTCGAGTACGTGACCATGAATACCGTAATGTGATGCTTCTATTTCTATGGTAAAACATTCACCCGCAGCTACAAGTTCTTCAGGTAGTGTCCTTGTTGCTGTTGGTACTCTTTTCTCATCCGTTTCTTCTACCACTATTTCCTTATCGCCGTCAATGTCACATTCCTTATCCTCATCCTTATCTATGAATATCCCACTGAACCGGTAAGTACCCTCTTCATCAGATGCTCTCACCGTATAATTGAAAGAAGTCTCTCCTGCTAATATGAACGTAACTGTGTTTCTTGATCCATTAACCTTTACTGATCCGGAATCTAGCGTGGAGGTACAATAGGAAAACCCTTCAGGAAGCGTTTCGATTACGTCTTTAAAAAAAACACTCGGGGGTACTTCTATTTTGATAGAAAAACATTCATCAGTAGATACCGGTTCTGCAGGCAATGTCCTAATCGCTGTTGGTTCTGCATTTGCTATTCCGGACGTCAGTATCACTGCTGAAGTAACTAAGAGCAGCAGCATTCCTCTTATCGCCAATACAGTTTTTCTGTTTTTCATAGTCCAAATATTTCTTTGGTAAAGCTTTCTTTAAACCCTTTAAAAAAGCGTTTACGGAAAAAGCTTCGCGGGAAGAAAGTTTTTTCAGGGGTAATATAAATTTGACACTTTTTTCAGTTGCTCCAATGTTATCGTATCTTCATCATAATCTTGCCTTGCGTCATTTACTTCACTTTTGTCAATTATGCCATCTTCATTAGCATCATATCGCCATGGATCAAAGAGGAATATGAGTTTGTTCAGTGCAAGAGGGATGCTTCCAGCGATAGCATCTTTTGTATAGAACCATGCATCAAGCTTGTCCGGATCGTAGACACACCATATCTTTGGATGGTATAGCGGATACACCGGAAGCTCATCCGCTATAATCTCTTGTAGCTCGCCCACAAGTTCTTTTCGCTGATCTTCGTCCATTGTCATCAATTGTTTTTCGTATATCTCATAATACTCTTCACTGCGGCTTGTACCCATAGCGGCAGTTCTCAATACACGTGGATTTGCTATTCCACCGTGACCACTTATTGCGAACTCGAATGCACCACAACATATTCCCGAGCCCAATTCCCTCTTACCCACGGATTTTACTCCTATCTCAATTCCCAGATCCTTTAAATCATCCTTGATGAAGTCCGCTTCGTATGCATATTCCTCACTTGTAATCAGTGTGAATTTGAGAGCTGTTGTGTTGCCGTCTTCATCTTTAGATTCTCTTATCCCGTCACCGTCTGTGTCCGTAAAGTTCAATGCATCGAGTATTTCGTTAGCCTTCGCTATATTATGTTCATAACCTGGAAGACCAGACTTAAACCACGTTGAATCAGGATGAATTATGCCGGTATTCGCGAGGATAGAACCGTCATGTGTCACTGTTTGTACTATATCTGCCCTGTCTATACCATAAGCAATTGCACGTCTAAAATCCGAGTTATTCATTGGATATTTACCTACATTGTAATAGAAATTGAGCACCCACCAGCTTGAGCCTTCTTCTATCTCAAAATCAGAATCGTCTTCAAATTCTTCAACAGCAACTATCTCTTTCCCCATGAAGGACGAGGCATCTATATCTCCTGCCATTAACGCAAGTGCAGGGTCACCTACATCCAGCATGATAAGTTGGTCAACGACGGGTTCTCCTTTGAAGCACTCTGTATTCGCCTCATACTCATAATAGCCCTGTGTGCCGTCATATTCTACAAGCTTCAAGGGTCCTGTCCCTATAACGGCATCATCTTCCTGGAATGTATAAGGATCATCGACATCTTCCCATATATGCTCGGGAATCATAGGGACACATCCTGCAACATCATCTATAAACGTAGGCATTGATTCCTCAAGATGTATACTAACGGTATAGGGATTAGGAACTTCTACATTCTCTATCTCTTTCGCGCTATATGCGTACCACAACTGCGGATGATTCTTCGTGTAATCAAATGTAAACTTCACGTCATCTGCTGTAAACGGCTCACCATCGCCCCATTTAACGCCCCGGTGCAAGGAAAAGGTCCATGTCTTGGCATCATCTGACCTGCTCCAACTGTCTGCAAGCCAGGGTATCACGCCATGTTTGTCTTTCCAGGTAAGTGTATCGAAGATAAAGCTCATTCTGGCATATCCCGGTCCTTTTGGAAAGAGTGCAAACGGAGTAGGATATCCGTAATCACCACCCTCGATTTTAATACTATTTTCAGCCGTTGCGGCTGCTGTCGCCCCACCTGCTGCGGATGATATTCCGTAGAACGCACAGCATAAGAG
>JAUWVD010000094.1 GCA_030617585.1 Candidatus Methanophagales archaeon | reverse complement strand
ATTTTTTTCCACCTAATATGATAATATAGGCCTTTTTAAAAAGTTTTGGTTAAAATATTTATACTGACAGAGATTAACACTGATTAACGCAGATGAAAGAAAAAATAAATCAGTGCAATCTCTGTAAATCTGTGTCGGAAATGTGTTGTTATAGGGCATTATTTATGTTGAGTCGTACTTAACCGAACACCTATGGATTCTGCTTATACGTTGGTGTTGAAGTGGTTTTCATTACTCCTAAGAGCCCCTGGATGAACGGGAGCATCGAGAACTTCAATGGATGGTTTGATGAGAAATTCTGGGCTAAAGAAACATTCACAAATCTGGAAGACATGCGTGCAAAATCAACGCATTTTAATCCAGTGTTTTCTCCGATATTCCACCCAGCTCCGATGCGCCAAGTTCTATTGGTGCCTCAGGCGAAGTCAAAATTGGCGGGATTTCTCTCGCTTTTTATTTTCTTCGTCTTAGCAATAAATACGCGACTGTTAATAGGGTAGCGATAGCGAAAACGGCTTCGAATCACGGCGGTCTTGGCGATATGGGCGGTATCCCTTCACGAAGCACGCATTGATCTACGATCTCATCCGAGTCACTCACCACCTTTAATCTGACTTCATCTCCATTTACATAGATCATACAATAGTGCTTGCCCGGATAGAAAGACTCAACGCTTTTTGACCATGGCATCTCTTGTTGTTGCGCAAAAAATGGCGCACCCGCTCCGCCGGAAACGATCTGCCAGACTTGATTGGTAAAATTAGAATTCGATGACCCATCCAAATATACCGCCGTTTCACTATCTATGGATGTTCTGTGATAATTATGTTCGTGACCAAAGAATACCGCTACCACCTTACCATTCTGGCTAATTGCCTCCCACAATTCATCTCTGCGGTCAACTACGTACGTGCGGTCGAGTGGATTTCCCTCATAGTCCTCGTTTTTAGCGATTTCCCCCCCATTATACCATTGCGAGTCCTGTGGATGACCTCCATTTGGAAATGCTGGCGTGTGTGCGAACATAAAAATGTGCTTAATCGAAGAATTACTTTTGGCATCGCACAGAACATTTTTAATCCACTCAAGCTGGTTCTTCATCACATATCCCTCAAGGTTCCCACCAAAATCTTCTGGATTACTGCACCACCAGTAGTTTGTGTTAAACGAGATGATCCTCGTATTCGCGTAGTCAAAGTAGTAAACATTCTCACTGTAACTTGGAGCGATAGGATTTTCAGGATTTGGAAAACTATTTGCGGGATTTACAAACTCCTCGGCAAAAACCGTTTCAGCACTCTTATTCGTGCTGTCATCCCGCTTATCAAATGCTATGCCGTATTCGCTGTATTTGCTTCCATCGTCATAGCAATCTATCAACACTTCGCGATTTCCCATGCCTTCGTAAATCGGCACATAGCATCCAACTTGTTCGGTCGCATCCTTCCACGCCTTAAGCTGCATGCGGAAGTCGGTTTCATTCGTTGTGCGGCCATTGATCAAATCCCCGCCAAAGAGGATAAAATCGGCACCGTTGTTGTATGCGTTGATCATGAACCTGCTGAGCGTATGATAGTTTGTTCCGCCAAAGGATCTTTCTCCGCCTCCGACACCTGCTCTACTATCAGTCATAAATGCAAATTCAAAATTTGCATCCGCCGATGTCGGTGCGGTCTTAAACTGATATGTCCAAGGGGTTTTCACTCCGTCAATGAGTATTTCGTATTCATAGGTTGTATTCTGTGAAAGACCTACAATGGGTATCTCATGAGGGCTTGTCGACCCGTTAGGATCAAGATATTGACGACCACAGACCTCCACCGCACCTGTTGTTGCTTCACTTGTATCCCAAGAGATGATGGCACTGGTAGTTGTTACTAAATTTACAAAGGGCCCCTCTGTAATACACGGCACAAGGTTGCAGTCTTCATCGACCTGGAAGCGCCCAGCATAAAATGCTGATGTGGCTCTATCTGGATTGCGGAGTTCGATACGATAGCAGATTACACCGCCATTCTCTTTAAAATTGCAGAGGTTATACTTGGGATTCTCAAATTTGCTCAGGTCAATAGTAACGTTGTGCGATGTGCTTTTTCCAGTCAACTCCTCTGTTTCATCTAATCTGTACTGTGGCACTTTTATCTCCTGCTGGGGCACAAAAAGCCCATAATATACCCTTGCCTTTGGGGTTGCATATACCGTATCGAAGTATATTGTGGCTTCTTTTCCTGCTGCATCAACAGTCACGCGGGGTTCTCCAGTTAAAAGGTAATCAGGCGTATACACCATTTGTGAGAAAGCAGGATAGGTAAAGCTATGTCCCAAATTACCAGGTTGTGCGCACGCAGGCACCGCAAGCATAAGCATCACTAAAATGCTTATAAAGCATAGCGACAAAATTTTTACATTTGCTTCACTCATATCTTTTATTTTCACCTCTTTTTTATTTTTATTTTGGCGGTTCATTTAAGTCACGAGCGCCTGCGCCCTTGACCTATCCTGCCTTGCTCTGCTTATTTGTACTCATCCTACATAAAACCATAACATTTTCTAAAAAAATAGAAAAAATAATAGGATAAATTAAAGGAAGATGTAGGGATAATACGAAAATAAGAATAAAAGGGGGTACTTTAAACTATGGAAACAAATTTTATAGTCTACCGAGATGAAGCATATACCACCTCTTGGATTAGTCATAAACATGCTGAAGAAATAGCTAGTTATCTAAAAGGGCATATCTCCACTCTATATTCTCTGTGCTCTCTGTGAACTCTGCGGTTAATCTGACATTGTCAAGGTAATCCTCTGTCGTTTTTTTAGATACGCAAGCTTCGGATTTTATTATTTATGTATATTTACACAAAAAGTTTTTTATCTCAGCCATTACGATTTTCTCACTCTTTATTTTTACCGCATTCGCAATTAACACATAGCCTCTTTCTGATTCTACCACATTTCCGCGTGCTTTTATCGGCGTCCCAAACCCTATATCGGCCCCTTTTTCGCTCTGTAGCTCAAGTAATAAAGCACCTGTGCCATCGTCTAATATCTTTTCTGTCTCTTCGCCCGAAAAGACTATGTCGCCCTCTACTATTACATCAAATGCGCCTTCACAACCAATGATCTCCGCTATTGTCCTATTTTTCGGCTTCGACAACTCACTCCGGCTGGGGAGGTCAATATCCGTATCGATTAGCTTCGTGTTTTTACCTATATATAATGTGGTCAGATCCTTCCACTTCTTCACATATGCATTCTCTATTAGCATTATCTTATCCGTTACAAGCTCTTCTCGTTCCGCCCAGGAAACAAAAGGTAATTTCGCGCTGTCATCGGCAATTATCCCGCTAAGAACGACTTTAGCGCCCTCCGCTCTCGTCATTATCGTCCTTCTTGATACTTCCAAGATTCGGCATACCGTGTCTATCTCTGCTTCTCCGTGCTTCAAGCACCAAAGTCCTCTGTTCTTGCTATCCGAAAAACAGAAGAAACCATGCCTTTTATATTCTCTTTGCATAACTAGCAACCTGTACTAAAATTTAGGCATTCCAGAAATAAATTATTTGTGATTGAACGGTGTATCAAAAGGTGTAAAGCGAACTCGAAATAATAATAGATACGTCTCCCCCCCTTTGTTAAACCTCTTCTCTAAGAAGAGGTTTATAAACTATTGGCCGGGAGGGTTGATAAGGGGGGTCTGGCCCCTTATTTGAGCACATCCAACAGTGCAACACGTTCTAACACCAGCAGCTTCAACTTCTTCTCGCCCACTGCCTCTAGTTCAGCCTCAGAAATAGCAAAAAACTTCTTCAAGTTCTCCGTTTTAGCTTCACTATACGATTCCAGTTCCGCTATTGGCCACTCAACTAGCTCTATCTTCCTCTTTACCGCTTCAGCAACAAGCTCCAAATCACGGTCCTCACCTGTAGCAACAATAACAAGGGCAACTCTATTCTCGCCTTCAGACACACCCATTGCCAGCGCTCGTTCTATCTGCCTCTTACCCGCAGCATATAAAATAATCTCCAGCCCCAGATCGCTCGTTATACTCGTTCCACTCGTCACAGCTCTTAGTGCCTTCTTCACCGCAGATAGTATATGTGCCTCGCCTGCTATCAGCTCGGCATCCATAGCCTGTATTGTCACGGCGTACTTATGCGCGAGGTCACTTAAGGAAGCGAGAAAGCCATCTACATTTGTTATACTAACATTACCAGCAACTATTTTACAGTTCAATTTTTGCTTTTGGTTATGCATCGGATTTTAGTTAGTTATTATCTATGATTCTTTTCATCTCAGTTCTATTTAACAGTTTTAATGTGGATTCATTACTATTCAAATACAAATTAATTATTGACACCGATTAACACTGATTAACGCAGAAGAAATCAAATACCTGAAAGACTCGTCTCATTGTTGGTTTATTCGTTGGCTTTTTCTTATTGAAGTGGTGTCACAGTGAAGGAAGCGCCCTGAACACTCACAATAAGCATTGGCGGTAATCCGCATAAATACCCTCTCAGGGCCAAAGTCGTATAACTTATCTAAAGATAAGAAAAAGCAGCCATTTAAAGTTATCATACTGCGCCTCGCTATTTCCCATAAATTTAAATTTGTAGATGATCTATATCAGAATGTGCGGAATGTGGGCTTTACCAAAGAAATAGTATAAAATCAGATACAAAAAAAATGAAATTCAAACTGGTCTCGGATTACAAGCCAAAAGGATCGCAACCAGAAGCAATAGAAAAGTTAGTCGCCGGCATAAAGAACGAATTTAACTATCAGACTCTGTTAGGTGTTACTGGCTCAGGGAAGACATTCACTATGGCTAATGTCATCTCTCAGATCCAGAAACCGACATTGGTTCTCGTGCACAACAAGACACTTGCAGCGCAGTTGTATAACGAGTTTAAGGACTTCTTTCCGGAAAACCGTGTTGAGTATTTCGTATCATATTACGACTATTATCAGCCAGAGTCATACATACCACAGAGAGATCAGTACATCGAGAAAGATGCCCAGGTAAACCCCAAGATAGAGCAGATGCGGTTGGCGGCAACGGCATCATTATCGTCAAGAAGGGACGTAATCGTTGTTGCTTCTGTCTCTTGCATCTATAGCATCGGCGCGCCGGAAACATTCCGGACTATGGGCTTTGAGATAACCGAAGGGCAAGAGCTACCGCGAACTGAACTCATAAGAAAACTCATAGATATACAATTCGATAGAAATGATACGGAACTTATGCCCGGGCGGTTCCGGGTAAAGGGCGATACAATCGATTTTATTCCCGGG
>JAUWVD010000040.1 GCA_030617585.1 Candidatus Methanophagales archaeon | reverse complement strand
GAAAATACCCGTTAACATGTCTGGCGGATTAATAGGTAAAGGGCATCCGATAGGCGCAACCGGGGCGTCTCAGATTTACTGGATCATTAAACAGATGCGGGGCGAAGCAGCAAAAGGGAATCAAATTGACCCTGTTCCTGAGTATGGCATGACCGATACACTTGGTGGTGACTTCGGGACATTATGTCATATTATACTCGGAAGGTCGAAGCGAAAGAAATAATAAAATAAAGGGGATAAAAAAAATGGCTGGAATGGCGCAAGAGGAGATAGAAAAGGAGTTAGCTACGGTATATACCGTTTTAACCTATGAGGACTATGAAGCGGGCCTCAAAGAAGGGCGATTAGTGGGGCTGAAATGTGCATCGTGCGGTAAAATAACTTGCCATCCTATGCACGTTTGCCAATGGTGCAGTAGTCGGAGCCTTGAAAGAGCGGAGTTGTGTGGCGAAGGTGAGTTGACGACGTTTACGGTAATTCGTGTGCCGCCTGAAGGCTTTGAAGCCGATGTCCCTTATATCCCCTGCATAGTGGAGACAAAAGAGGGACCTTGTGTTATGGGGCGGCTCGATTATGATGCTGAACGTGCCACACCAGAACTAATCGGCAAACGGGTGAAACTGAGTGGTGCATATACCTATGAAGGCGATAAGTACTCTGGCGGGGCGCACACATGCCCGGTTTTTAAAGTTGTAGGATAAATTTTTATAGTAATAGGAAAGGATAATGTAAGTGCCATGAGCAAAAAGAAAGTTTGTGTTGTAGGTGTTGGTATAATGGGGAGTGGAATAGTGCAGACATGTGCACAAGCGGTTTACGATGTGTCCGCAGTATACAAGACAGAAGAAACATTTGAAAAAGGGCTTGGAATGATAAAAAAGGACCTTTCGAGACTTGTAAAGAAGGAGCGTATGGAGCAAGCGGAGGCAGATAGTCTTCTGGATTCGATACGTGCAAATGCAACTATGTATTTGGAAGAGGGAGCAAAGCACGCGGATTTCGTGATAGAAGCAGTATCTGAAGATTTAGAACTGAAGAAGGAGCTATTTCGGATATTTGGTCTTATCTGTCCTGAGCATACCATCCTTGGGAGTAATACATCTACATTTCCTATTACTGGTTTAGCGGCAGCAACAACGAGACCCGAGAGGGTAATTGGTGTCCATTTCATGAATCCCGTGCCTCAGATGCGTGGTGTGGAGATAATAAAATCCTTGCGGACTTCAGAAGATACGCTAAATAGCACGCTGGAGTTCGTCCATTCGCTAGGTAAAGAGACAGTGGTTGTGAATGATTCTCCTGGGTTCGTCACAAGCCGAATGATGTGTCTCATACTAAACGAGGCGGTAAAGATGCGTGAAAGTGGGCTTGCGTCCGTAGAGGATATAGATAAGATACAAAAACTCTCTTTCAACTGGCCTCTTGGCCCTTTTCAACTTTTGGATTTGATCGGGATAGACATTGTGGTTGCAGTGCTCAATACAATATATAACGAGACGGGCTTTGAGCGATTCAAACCCGCTGTCCTTATGGTGCAGATGGTAAGAGCAGGATGGACAGGACAAAAAGCCGGCAAGGGTTTCTATGATTATAAGTGAGGTATTATTTGCTTATGAACGCGATTATAGCTCGAGCTTCTCAACTGCTACTTCTGCCGCTTTCTTTCCGGACATCAACATAGAGCCAAATGTAGGGCCCATCCTCGGAAGCCCGTATGCCGCGGAAACCGCCATGCCTGTGACTATCAGACCGGGATAAAATTCGGATGTGTGCTCTACTACGAGTTCTTCAGACCTGTCAACCCACATTGCACCCTGCCCCTTTATCTTAAGCAGACCCCTTTCCTCTAATTTCTTCACCACTGACGCATCATGTCCTGTTGCATCAATAACAAGCTCAGATTCCAATGAAATCGGGTCAACACAAGCTACTTCGCGTGGTAGAGCTGCAACAGCAGCCCAATTTATCACTACCCCGCTCACTTTATCGTTATGCAGTACTACATCATCCAGAGCCACCATATTCAATATCTTCACACCGGCATCACATGTTGCCGCAATTAATTTCGAGCATGCGTGTGGCGCATCTGCAACGTATAACCCTTTACTATATTCCTTATGTGGCACCCCAAGTTCAGCTAAGACACTTTCTGCCGGTGACCTGACCGTGAGCTTATTCATTAAAAACCCGCCCAGCCAGAATCCACCGCCCAAATAGTTGTTCCGCTCTATAATCAATACTTTTACACCGCGGGATGCCAGTTCCTTCCCGGCTATTAATCCTGATGGGCCACCACCTACTATTATTACGTCTGTCTTCACGCAGTCCGCAAATTCTTTTGTGTATTCCGTTACTATCGCTCTCGTAATCTGACTTTCTGATGCTGGCGAAAATTCTATCATGATGCACTTTATGTATTTACGTCTTTATAGTATTTGGTCTCGTGGGTTTTAAGATTAGCTTAGCTATACATTCAAATACTTTAGATGTATGTAATCTTGTGGTTCTATAGATATACAATTCAACCTTTCCTGATACAATTCGCTTCCGTAAGCGCATTGCTCAATATCTCCGTGGTTTCGTCCATCGTCTTCTTATCCACTGGATATGGCACACCATCTTTACCGCCAAATGCGAACGAGAATTTAACAGGGTCCTGCCAACTTGGCTCCTCACCATATATCAACTCGGCAATAAGCGCTAATGCACGCACTGTTGCAGGTCCTATACCTTTTATGCACAAGAACTGCTCATAATTCTCCGGCTGCTTGTCATATGCTACACGAAGTGCATCCCAATTCACTCTTCTCGGTAACCGGTAAATAACGTCTTCTTCGTTTTTGCATCTATTTGCCTCTTTTGATACTATATCAAACTCAGAAAGAGTCTTCTGACCGCTCTGTATCCTTTTTATACTATTCATGCTGCCCTCAAGTTCTTTATATGCCCGCTCTAATTCTTTAGGTTTTGTATTTGCAAGGTCTACTGTTGTATTTCTACATCCCCCGCTCTCTTTTGAAGTCAGGTCTAGCACATTATCCTGCAAAAAACCTACTATACCCTGGTGTGGCTCTTCGTCATACCTCTTTACCGCGGATGAGAGCCAATGGTATCTCCGGGCATATCGGTTGCCGGAGTTCATCCCTTGCTGGATCACCGCCCATTCTCCTTTCTCTGTGACGAACATCGAATGATGATAGAGCTGATAACCATCCTGTATACATGCATTATCCACCTTTGCGGATATTCGACTTGCGTATTTCAACTCTTCTATCTTACGATCGCTGAGCTTTAGCTTCTCGCCCATTGCATCTATGTCCGATAAGGTATTCCGTGATGCTTTTCCTTTTCCTCCCGCCACACCAATACCAAACTCCTCCGGGTCAATAACCGACTTCAAAACGCCGCAGACCACTGTTGTGGTTCCACTGCTATGCCAGTCATAAGCCAATGCACAGGATAGCGATTGAAACCAGAGAGGATCTGACAATTTCTCTATCGCGCCATTAACACCATATTCGTCTACTATCGTCTCGAAGATAGCATGAGCTAAGTTTCTCATCCTCTTCACTAACCAGTAAGGTGCTTTTCCTCCGTGAAGCGGTAAATCTACCGTGCCTATTTTATTCCGTTCAGCGAACTAAACCCCTCCCCTTTTTTCCCGCTGAGGTCAGCCCTCTAAAAACCCTTCGTGTATTCGCGGGATTCGCAACCCAATTCAGATTTTTATCCGACTTTATCACGGGATTAGTGGGCTCGACAAGGATTATTTCATACCATTTCCTCTTTCCATCCTCCGCCACCCAGTAAGAATTAAGGACCTCCATGTTTGGATATTTTCTTGAAGTTCGCTCTTCTGCAATCCGCTGCAAGCTCTTCCCGGGCGTCAATTTATGTACGGCCATACCTTTAGTTGTTCTACCGTGTTTTGGCCGTGATTTCCTCCGCCCGCCTCTTCTTACCTTTGCTCTAACTATGATGATGCCAGGTTTCGCTTTATACCCTAAAGAACGTGCTCTATCAAGTCTCGTTGGCCGTTCTAATCTTATAACTGCTGGCTCTCTCCGCCATCCCACTAATCTTTTCAGCCGGAGTTCTCGCATATGTCCTGCTACTGGTCTCTTCCACGTATCGCTTATATATCCATAAAATGACTTTGCCATTTTTTCTGTTCTCCCTGAACTTTAATAAGATAAGAAAGGAAAATAAAGATATATGCTATCCTATTATTCTATACTACTATAAAATACTCGATACGGGTAGCAAGTAGCGCAGTAAAAAGTAAAGAAAAAGGAGCAGATGATGGATATGGTGACAAAGCTTAAGCCGTTAGACATATTAAACAAATCGCTGAGGTCTCCCGTTATAGTGCGAATTAGAGGGGCCAGAGAGTTTAGAGGGACGCTGGAGGGGTATGACTTGCATATGAACTTGGTGTTAACGGATGCAGAAGAATTGAATGGGGACGCCATTGTTAAGGAGCTTATGGGCGAAATCCTGGTAAGGGGCGACAACGTGGTCTATATCTCACCAACAGTGAAAAAAGATGCGGAAAAAGATGAGGGTAAAAGTAAAAGTAAAAGTGAAGAAGCAGGAGAGAAGGAGTCATGGTGAAAGGAACACCGTCACAGGGCAAAAGGCAGAAGAGGTCGCACATCATGTGCAGAAGATGTGGTCGTGTCTCTTATGGCATACATGCAAAATACTGTGTGGCCTGCGGGTTTGGGAGATCGAGGCGGATGAGGTCGTATAATTGGGTGGAGAAAAAGCCGTGAAGCAAAGAAGCGGCCGAGGTAGCTTAGCGGACTAAAGCGCCGGCCTTGAGAGCCGGTGTCCCACAAGGGACACAGGGGTTCGAATCCCTTCCTCGGCGTTTGCTCAGGGTATAACTCGACTATTGTGCAGGTGTAAAAGTAAAAATGGATGAATATATCAAATTCTTAGATAGGGCTTTGAAGCAATTACCAAGTACGAAAGCTACGGATTCTCGTTTCTCTATACCTCAACTAAAGGTATTTGTAGAGGGAAAGACCACCATATTCGACAATTTTGATGTTGTCTGCAATTACATAAATCGGGAACAGGAGCATGTAATGAAATTTTTATTGAATGAACTGGGGACAGCGGGTAAGATAATAGGCGATAGGGTAATTTTCCAGGGACGATTCACCACAAGTGAAGTAGAGCATCAAATTCAGCGCTATTTGGATGAATATGTGCTGTGCGGGGAGTGTAAGAAGCCAGATACACACTTCACGAAGATGGATCGTGTGTGGGTGCTGAAATGTGATGCATGCGGCGCTATTCGACCTATTATAAAAAGAAAAGGCATGAAGGTCAAATAATCTCTTTTTCTACTTCTATGCCCAATATGTCCCTCTCGCCGTAGAAAACGTCCTTAGCTATTTCTGCACAGCCTATCGCAGCACTGTACCTTGTCAATGTCTTGCTTTTAACATCCAAAAGCCGATTTATTCTCTCCTTTATACCCTCTTTTTCGCCCTCCGAGCCGGTCAAGAAAACTTCAGCGTTGGGTGCATCGTAATCACGCATGAGAACGCGCATCGTTGAAATCTCCATTGCAACAAACAAAGATAGTGCATCGGAAAACAACGCCTCGTCCTCTTCTTTCTGCCATCTCTTACGTAAGATGCCGGCATTTGAGAACGCTTCGTTTGCGCTTAGTTCACCATCGTCAATCAATCTCAAAAGCTGAAGGTCAATTGGTCCTTGATACAAGCCAGGTGCGAGGATACATGCATCTATCGCCCCTATTATTATCCCTTTTGCAACAGCCATCGTAACGGTATTAGAGCTGATGTCAGAGAAAATGAAGTTCTCATTTCCCTTTTTATATATGTTATATGCGACACCCACCTTTTCTGGGCTCGCGCAATGAGAAAAGAACTTCATCCGAGGGTCTATTTTTTTGCTACCTGCATGTATGCCCGGTATCATTATCGTGGGTATTCCTGCATCTTTTATCGCATCAAACACCTTAGTCCCACCGCCGATCCTTGCACCAGCACCTTTTTCACTTTTTAACCCTCTATTCTTCACCTTTTTTATATCCTTTATAATGGAAAAGTCATCGCCCATAGAATAAGTCATGGCCGTCAATTTTATCTCTTCTATATCTAATCCAACCTCTACCGCTTTTATTATCTTCTCGCTGCTCATCTCTGCGGCGGCCTTTCGCGAAAGCTCGAAAAACGATATATCTCGCCTTTTCCCATCTTCTAACCCTGCGAATCTTATTCCGACAGTACCATGATCCACGCCCACGAAAGTAGTATTAGACATTGTTTTATTCCTATGCTATCTATACTGCCACAATTCACCTATTTGCGTTCTCGGAGCATTTTCACTACTTTTAAGGTTCGCCCTTTTTTGCATGCAACACTAGGCTCATCGGTCACTTCTATTATAGTACCGCTATCCCCTTCTCTCAAACCCACGGGGTGGCAAGAGTCATAAAGCTCGCAATCGGTTTCTTCGCATTTCGGCGACGTAAAAACGATCTTAGAATTTTTGAAAGCGAATTTAGCATCTATCGCTACCGTTACAGGTGGTTCTATTACTTCTACTACACATACACCATTTTCGTGGATGTAACAGTCATGCTTTATTTCATCTCTTACTTTCTCTATCCGATATCTTCTGTCAATCGCGAGGGTCATGCAAGAATGTTTTAACTTGCACAACTCGCATCTCTCCGAGAGCCCTAAAAAAAAGAACTCTTCTCCTACTTTTGCATATTTTGCACCGATTAATGTTACTATCCTTCCTTCTTCCATCTTTATCCGGTCACCTCGGTAGCGAGTGCAAGTCTTTCTGCCGCTTCATGTGTGAGTCCCAAATCGCCTAATATCGTATACCTGCCCGGATTTATCTCATGAGCGTGTGTCAACGCTTCCACTATCTCTTCATCTGTAACGCCTAATTCTTTTGCGGTCGTTGGAGCGCCAATCTTACTCAGCACATCTCGGATCCGCTGCCAGTCATTGCCATACAGATAGGTCATCATTATGGTGCCGACACCGCATTGTTCGCCATGTAACGCTGGTTTTTCCGCTATCATATCCAGAGCATGACTGAATTTGTGCTCTGAGCCGGAAGCAGGTGCGGATGACCCTGCGATGCTTATTGCAACACCACTGGAAACCAATGCCTTTACCACCGTCCCGGTTGATTTTTCATCTTTTTTCATTATCTCATTGACGTGCTCCATAATCATATTTGCCGTCATCTCAGAGAGGGCCGCGGCGTAACTGCTGACTTCCGCGTTCTTTATGCGGTCTGCAAGTTGCCAATCTCTGACAGCAGTATAGTTGGCAAGAATATCGCCACAGCCCGCAGCAGTAAACCTGTACGGGGCCGAAGCTAATATGGCTGTATCGGCAACAACCGCCAGTGGTGCATGCGTCTGAATGGAAACAGGACTGTTGCCCCTATCCTTGTCCTTTATAGATGCCCTTGGCGATGCTATTCCATCGTGAGAAGCGATAGTAGGAACAGCGATAAATGGTACGTGTAGCTCAAAAGCGGCTATTTTGCCTGTATCTATTTTAGTTCCTCCACCCACGCCGAGCATGAACTCCGCTTTATCTTCCAGAGCCTTTTTTTTCACGCCTTCTATGTTTTCCCTATTTATAGAACTCACTTCTACCAGGTTGATTTCGTATCCTGAATCAGATAAAATCTCAAGCACACTCTCTCCCGCTATCTTTCTTGTCTTCCTGCCGGTAACAATAATGGCTCTTTTACCCATATCTAACTGCTTGCACACGGTACCTACCTCTTGTAGCACGTCATGACCAACCAGAACTTCTCGCGGTAATTGCATCCATTTCCCTTTTTCAATTAATTCCACAGTCATCCTTCTACAACCTCCAGCACTCCTGCCTCGGGTGCATAGCAGTGTCCGCCCTCAATAAGCTCGTCAATTAGTTCCTCTACCCACGCTTCCTCAAACCCTTTCTTCATAAGTTCTTTTATTAATTTATCATGCTCCATACACTTAGTATTTTTAAATATCTCTAATATCATCTCCCTCGTCGTTTTACTGTAATTCTGCCACACGTCATTTACCGCCGTTATCGCCATCTTCGCTAGTTCATCCAGCTTGTCATCACAAATCGCATAGTGCTCCTGCGCTTTCATAAAAGCGCCCGTTTTAGCATTGTCTTCAGCAATGGCTGGGCTTTGGCAATCAAAAGAACGAGTTCGAAGCAATTCTAAACGCTCCATTGTCCTCTTTGCAGTGGTTAGTACCCAATTATTTCTTACGTTTTCCTCTACCTCCTCTACCTCTTCAGCCAGTACGCTAAAGTTCCCGGCACCTTCACGTGCATGCAAGATAGCGCTAAAAGCTATGAAGTCTCTTTTCTCGGCTGTATTATTGCTTATATATTGTTTATTTGTATAGATATTAAGAGCGGAGGTAAAATCGTTTATTTTTATCCTGGTTATATTCCCCCTTTTCTCTAT
>JAUWVD010000162.1 GCA_030617585.1 Candidatus Methanophagales archaeon | reverse complement strand
TCCGCTACCACACGATTATAAAACTCTTCAAATCCCTTTCCATATGCCCTCATATCATTGTATAATATCCTAACCCTAGCATCCGGAATTTTTTCGCTTACCAGATGTGCCTGTTTCGCTATATACATGCAGCACACCCGTGAGCAATATTCATTCCTTGTCCCCCCCTCCATTTTCGATGCTTGATTATCCACATTAGAATTCGTAATTCCCTTTCTCTCCCTCGACCCCACACAAGAGATGAAGACCACTTCTTTTGGCTCTTTACCGTTTATTATAATCTGCCCACCAGTAGGACCCGAAGCAACAGAAAGCCGTTCAAATTCTAACCCGGTTAGAACCTCAGCGTATTTGTAGCCATACTCTGGTCTTTCGGCAGGATCGAGCATTTCGTATCCGGTTGCAACCACAATCGTCCCCACTTCTACTTCTAGCTCTTCCTCTTTCTGATCAAAATCAATCGCGTCAGCAGGGCACGCATCTATACACGCCGGAGATTTACCACATTTTCCTTTCGTTATGTAGATACAGCGATCGGGATCTACGGTATAAACCTGAGGAACCGCTTGAGGGAAAGGTATATATCTCGCAGCCCTTTTCGATAAGCCCATATCAAATTCATTGGGGATTATTCCATGGAGCCGGCACGCATTTGCGCATTCTCCACAACCTGTGCATTTAGCCTCATCCACATAGCGGGGTTTCTTCCTTATCTTCACTTTATAGTTCCCTATGTAGCCATTAACTTCTTTCACTTCCGAGTAAGAGAGCAACTGGATGTTCTTGTGCCGTGCCACTTCCACCATTTTCGGCGTGAGTATGCAGGCAGAGCAATCTAAGGTGGGGAACGTTTTGTCAAGTTGAGCCATATGTCCGCCGATCGAGGGCTCTTTCTCTACTAAATACGTCTCAAATCCCTTGTCCGCGATCTCTAATGCAGTATATATTCCTGCTATCCCCCCGCCTATCACCAGCGCCCTTGGTATAACTCCTACTTTCTTCCGCTCTAAAGGTTCTAACAACGCCGCCTTAGCTACTGCCGAAGCAACTAAATCCTTCGCCTTCTCCGTTGCTCCTTTATGGTGTACCCAGGCGCACTGCTCTCTTATATTCGCCATCTCGAAACAATATGGATTCAAGCCCGCATCTGCGCATGCATTTCTAAATGTGGGCTCGTGCATCCTCGGCGAGCAAGAGGCAACAACAACCCTGTTCAACCCAAGAGCCTTTATATCCCTTTTTATCAACTCTTGACCAGGATCTGAGCACATATACTGGTAATCTCTTGCAATAACTACGCTGGGTAATCCTTCTGCAAACTCCGCTACCGCTTTAACATCTACCGCCGCCGCTATGTTTACGCCACAATGGCAGATATAAACGCCCGTGCGAATAGTTTCCATCCCATTTTATATTCCAACCGTAAAATATAAAAGATATTCCTTTATGAACTACCTTCTTTATTTTTACAATCCCTATTTCAATCGTCACGCCTTTATTCAATCAACAGTAACCCGAAGAAAGTTATCCGATCCTTTGGTGAGGTGCGCACACCTATTTCATATCCTACCGCCCTCACAGTCTTAAACACGTCAATACCACATGCCTCCATAGACGGTCTTGCTTTATCCTGATGCTCACAGAATCGCTTAGATGCCTGATCTAAAGTGAAATTCTCTCTCTCTGGCAGACAATCACGGCAGAAAGAGCAAGGTAGTGCAGCCATTGCAAATGCTTTGTAATAGCCCGCGAGAAAAGCATGCCTTTCTAATTCAAACATCGTACTGTGCATCGTTAATATCGCATCCCAGAGGTAATGATGGATATGCGCATGCGGCACCTTCAAATTCGGCTGCACATCGTTAAAACGCACGATTAGCGCTTGTTCATAGCTTCTTATTAACTTCCTCGTCTCTTCGGGTCTTGGCGTATAAGGCGGACAGGTCAGATGTTTCCCGTATGCTCTACATCCATATTCACATTTCCAACGCACCCACTCGGCTACTTCTATCTCCTCGGCAGGAATAAGTCTAAAATCATCGTGTATTTCTTCTAATTCCCGCAATAAGGTATCATATTTCATTTATTCCAGCCGCTCTAATAGCTCATTGATTTTTGATTCGTATGCAACGATATATTTTGATGCCTCTTGCGCTAGGCGAAGCCTTGTACCACGAGCTATTTGCCCGGATATACGAAGCTCATCTATTATTCCCGTGTATCGTGCGGGATTTACGATGACCGCAACGTGTTCAAAATTCTTTATTCCGGAACGGAGCATTGCAACACCGCCAAGGTCCATATTATCCAGTGTGTTTTTACTTGACTCATCAAGCGGTATGAGATTTACGGTAACAATTTCTATCGCACCAGTTGCGATTGCTGCATGAATTGTTGGATGTAAGGTCTTCAACTTCCCGCCTAGCATTTCTTGCACGCCTGTGAACGCGGACACTTTGGTCACCGGAATCCCGTTATCCAGAATCAGCCTCGCGGTGCCTTCTGTTGCGATTATTTCTAGCCCTAGTTCATTCAAGGCTCTTGCGAATTCTACTACAATATCCTTATTGTATACGCTTATCAGAGCTTTCATCTCCAGTTCATTAATTTAGATACACTACATTTATAAAAAACCCTTTTAAACTTTCAAAAAGTTTTAAAAGCTTTATCAAAGAAATATTATACTTTATATGCACTAAAAAGGTCCGCATTAAGATGGTTAATACCACTACCGGAGATAAAGCTTCTTTATACATATTACCCCTTTGGCGTATCTCCGTTCAAGAGTATCACTAATTAATTTCTGAGTTAGAACCATATATAAAACGTATAGTTATCTATAATGTGTGCCAATAACGTATAATCAGAGGTTCACGTACGTTTTTCGCGTGAACATCTGTGTAATCTTGTGGTTTGAAAAATCACCCGATATTATGCTTAGCTTATTGATCACCCCAGGGGCAAGGTAACCACTCCTCAGGTTCCTCCTCTTTAGGTTCTGCCACAAACGCAGCCATCTTAATCGCAGTATTAATAGAGTAATTACCGAAGTATCTCTCGGATCCCATTATGGCGATTTTATCGTTCTCCACGTGTTTGTAACCCAAATGCGAGAATTTATCAGAAGTAGATTTTAGCTTGTAATCCGTGCCCGTGACGAAGCCCTTGCTCTCTGTTACATTTTCAGGTGTTATCACTGCACTAACAACAGTCTTTAT
>JAUWVD010000059.1 GCA_030617585.1 Candidatus Methanophagales archaeon | reverse complement strand
CACCACTAAATTCATGCATCTGCTCTATCGCATCCAAATAGAACTGTAATATGGATACCGCATCGGTCACCTCACCGCTCTTCAATTTTAGCTGCCACTTGCATTCCTGTGTATCTAATGACAGTTTCTTAAACGCACTCACAGGATCCTCTATCTCCGGTGCATTGTCTAAGAACCCGGCCTCAAAGGCGCAAATTACCTGCGCTTGTATTATATCGCGTAAGAAAATCGCATATTCCGACCGAAGTGCTTCGTAATGGATGTCATGCAGTCGCCAGTACCGATGCGCAGCATGGGGCTGATCTCTCGTGTTCAATATGCCTCGCTCGCGTGTAGTGGAAAGCGAAGATTTATGGACTACAAACATCGCCCGCGGCGAAATTACGAACTTCACGCTTCCCTTACTAATCGTGTCGCCAGAAACAACATCGCCTGACCCGGTAAACAAAATCCGTGTGAGTATCCATGGTATTAATGCCTTTTCTACTCGACTCCAATCTTTGCACGCTTCCCTTTTGGTTATTATATTGCCATGAGTAGCGTATGTATTGGTCTGTATCCTTTTCTTCTTCCCTTTCTCCTTCCACCCGCCGAGAGAACTAAAGAAGTTGGCGACGTTATTCTTATGGATGCGTACTTCCTTCTTTAACGCCAAACTCGCCTCCCGTGAGCCCACATAGGCATATATCTCTGATGCCTTATCGTATGCCACTGCGTCAAAGGGATTGTTATATGACGGTGTCGCTATTTCGAGATGGCCCAGATCGTTATAAATACGACTGCCGTTTTCACCGTATGACGACAATATTCGCGATTCGTGCACTTCTTGCGTGATCTCCATAACCACGTCCCACTTGACATCACGAGCGAATTTCCCGCGTTTTATCCCTTGTATCGCTGCATTAACGAGCAAGGACGGATTTAAACCCGATTTTGCACTCACTGGGTATTCCTGCTCTATGCCTCTTATCTTATCTTCTGTACAGACGCCCTTTATCCGCTCACTCATTAATCTTTAATATGCCTTCTGCTCGTATAACAGTTTTTGGGAACTCCCTGTAAATAATTTACCATTTTTGATAAATATCATATTTTGACACGGATTTCACAGATTTACACAGATGCTACTCTAAAGTCCCGAAAAAATTATTAAGTTTTTACGAGTTCATAAAAATCAAAAGTAGTTTTAAAAATCAATACACTACTTTACTTTAAATCTGTGTTAATCAGTGTTAATCTGTGTCTTAAAAATTCTTGTAAATTGATACGGTTCTGATAAATTACCCTTTATGAGTTCCCTTTCCGCTATATCTGATCGCCCCCCTTCTCGCCCTGCTTTATCTCTTCTATCTTCTTTCTTATTGACTCTTCATCCCAGCCATCCAGTTCATCAAACCGATATGTTTTGTTATTAGAATACAACAAATAATCCAAGTATGGATTTCTTACGATTCTATTCCTTATCTCACGGCTTAGCTCCTCCTCCCAACCCCTTATGTCTTCCTCCTCTGCAAGTAGCCGCACAAGAACCTGTCTTGCTCCTTCACCTCTACGCTGCTCTTGGAAAAAGACCACTACCGCACTGGGCATCCTCGCCAGTTCCGGATACCGCTCAAACAGCCGCGCATATTCATCACTGCTCGGTCGGCCAACGTCTATCTTCACATTTGGCTCATTATTTATCGTTATCTTATTCCAGCTCAGTGCCGCATTCTTGTATTCCAATGCGAGTTTCACCCTTAGCTCAGCTCTTGAATCCTTCGGTGGATATAACATTGCTTCCCCTATATCATCCTCCGTCAGTATTCGTTCCACCCCTATCTTATCCGCTACACTCTCGTATAGGTCAGAATCACAGAGATTGGTGAACTCAAAAGAAGCCGCTATCTCTTTCTCTTCTATACCTTCCATCATGTACTTGCTCCGGTAATCGAATTTACCCTTTGGTATATTTTCATAATCGAACTCGTCCAACTCATTCTTTATCACCCATAACTTCATCACCCATTCTATACGACGAAGAACATATGGGTCCTCTAACAGGCCCTGATCAAACTTGGCACAAATACGCTTAAATGTGTCCAAACAGTATTTATCCCAATAAGACACTTCTCGCTCCTCAAACAACTCCTCTATCGCCGCTATATAATAACTCATAATATAATCTGTGACTGACTGCGTCCGACCATTCATTAGCCGTATTCTCCAGTCCCCCCTTATGTTCTCAGAAATATCCTTAAATGTTTGTAGTGGGTTCCTGATGTCTTCCACATGCGTAATTTTACCCGATTCTATTGCATCTATTACGTATGAGGTAATAGCATTGTTGAGCAGCCTCGTGACCTCAGAACGAACTCCTTCGCCTGATGTTACATGCACACGGTATTTATCCTTTGTGCTCAATGGCTCATCCCTCAGGGATAATATCGGCCACTGAGAAGGTGATTCGGTGAGTACCCTCTTGGAGACCATCGCTTTTGGCGATACCACATATTTTATCCGTTCTTTATCGGCTACATAGCCGCCCGCGCCAAAGAATATCTTGCGAAGCACTAAAAATGGGATGAGCAGGTTCTCTTTACCTACATATTTCTTCCGCTCTACTATATATGATTCATGTGTGCCACGGCTATACCGCTTGTCTATCTCCACGTTTGCTTTCCAGCATTGGATATATGAACTACAATTCACTCTTTGCTTCCGCTTCTCTATGTATTTCTCGTTCGCTTTCTCCACGCCGATCTGCATGTACAACTCCGCTGCTTTGTCATATTTTAGCACTTCAAATGCGTTTCTACATTCTGGCGTGGCTATCTCTAAGTGACCGCCGGTGCATATGTAAATTCGTGAGCCATTACGCAAAAAGCCATCGTTCCGCCTCCGCATCTTCGAGCAGATCGCTTTCGAGCCGTCAAAAAAGGCATACTGCTCGAGTGCATGGATCACTTCATCTACATGATAAAACCTTGCGTATCTGTACAAGTTAGGCGATTCCGAACTTATTCCCACCCTGAATTCATGCTCTAATCCCTGCCATCTGTTCAAATCCACCCGTTCCATTTTTCTGGGGGCTCGAATTAAAAATGCATTCCTGTTTCTTCCTCTGGCAGCTCCTCATAGCCGGACGCAATCATCTCTTCGGCCCTTCTCTGCACGAACTTATCAAACCCTTCTTTTAAGTGCCGCATGCTCACACCTATCTGCTCTACATGTTTATATCTCTTCTGTAACTCTTCTGCCTTACTCGCTGCATCTAATATCGATTCAAGCCCTTCCTTATCCCACATAGCCCTTAGCTCTTCATCTTTTATTGTGCCTTTCTTCAACATCAACATTGTTCGCTCCTCTAATGCCTTATCTTGCGCATAACCGAATATCTGCGCGATGAACCGCCCGGTTATCGTGTCCTCTCGCTTTATCCGCCCTATCTCTGTCTCAACAAGTGTATTACCGTACATGTATCCGACAATCTCATTCACCAGATATGTCCTTGTTGCCTCATCTCCGCCCTTCTCCTTTACTAGGTGGTAATCGAGGGGGAGCGTATTTGCATAAATGGATGCGATTGAATGTGCCGCTTCTCTATCGGGCTGTGAAACTTCAATTATTTTGTCGAATCTCGATCTGAAAGCAGAATCAATAAGGTGCAGCCTGTTCGTTGCGCCTATCACAGTAAGGTGCGGGTGTAGGGCATGGAACCCATCTAAAATGTCCAGTAATTGTCCCGTAACTCTTTCGGGTGCACCCGAGGACCCAGAATACATTCCCCTCTCTTGTGCTAATGCGTCTATCTCATCAAAGAAGATCACACCATAATCATTCTCACCCTCCTCTAATTTGTCATTTGCTGCCTTAAACACCAGCCGCACATTCTTCTCGGACTCGCCGAGCCACATACTGAAAAGCTCGCCTGCACCCACCTTTACAAATTCACAGTTGGGTAATGCCGATGCTAAAGCCTTTGCGCACATCGTCTTTCCACAGCCCGGCGGACCATACATCAGTATCCTTCTGGAGGATTCACCGTATTTGGTGTAATCATCAGGATTTACCATTGGGAGAATAATGCTCTTTACTAATTCCTGCTTTACCTCTTTTAAACCGCCAATATCATTAAAGCTCGCGCCCGGACTCTTCGTGACTTCATAGCGTGAATATTCCTTTGCTCTATAGGCACGCTGTATATCAAACGTGCCCGGGAGAAGACCTACTTTCATACCTTCTCTTAGCGTTCCCTTATCTTCTTCGCCCAACCGCTTATATAACCTACCGCGGCCCTTTCCTATTGATATTTCAGCTACCCAGCCATCGTCATCTTCGTCCTTTATCAGCTCTTCTACCTCTCCAACCTCTAAATCCACCCGCCGGTCATACCCCTTTGTGATGCCTATTGTAAATCCACTTGGGTTATTCCTATCAGGAATGCGACCGATGAATACATATTCGCCCTCTTGTAGCGCCTCTATCTCTTCCGCAGCAAGCGTTCCGTAGGGCAAAGCTTTTAAAGCGCCATTCAAATTCACAATTGCGCTGTCTTCTAGTTTCTCTATTACGAACCCACAGTCTAAAGGTGGTGACCTTGATTTTGAAACGAGCTTCTCTAAATCAGCTTTATACGCTTCTGTCTCTTCATATTTACGCCTTAATCTCCGATACTCACTCTCTAATCGCTCATACTCGTATCTTGGTATATAATCCTCCGTCTCCATACTTATCCCTATTAAAAGATATAACTTGATTTAATAAAAAACTCTTTTCTAAAAGAGAAAGCTGCATCAAAGAAATTGAGTTTTTGAATTACTATATAATCTATCATTATATATATATATTATTCACACTTGGCAATTTGTAGCAAATACGTGGCTCAAATCAGAAGCGTATCGACATACATAAGCGATATAATACGATGAAAGAAGAGAAGAGAAGGATACAACTTACTGGTGGTTCGACTTTTACTGTCTCGCTACCTATAAAATGGGCAAAGGAAGTAGGTATAAAGCAAGGTGATGAACTCTCTTTGGTTCAGCGTAGTGACAACTCGCTTATTGTAACTCCCGTGAAAGATAAGAAAGAGCAGATAAAAAGCGCTGAACTCGTTCTATCAGAACAAGAAAGCTTTGAGGGGAACTTTAGGTGTATCATTGCCCATTACCTCGTTGGATATGACATAGTAAAGCTTTTGTTCCCAGACGGTTTTGGCGCTGATGAAAGGAAGCGAATAAAGGAGGAAGTGAGAAAGAGACTTATAGGTATGGAGGTCGTTGGTGAATCAGCAGGGGAAATAGTGCTCAAGAGTTTCTTGAAATACGAAGACTTTACACTACACGATGCGATACGTAGTATGTCCAAGATAATATTGTCAATGCAAGAAGATGCGATCACTTCTCTCGATAAACGCGATCCGAACCTTGCGGCTGATGTCGTAGAGCGAGATAACGAGATAGACCGATTTTATTTGCTGATTGTGAGGCAACTTAAGGCTGCGATGAACGATTCCGAGCTTGCGAAGAAGATAGGCGTGAGCAGACAGCGCGATAGCCTGGGTCACCGAATAATAGTGAAGAGCATGGAGCGGATTGGAGACCATGTCGAGAACATAGCAAAGAATTCTATGATGATGACATTACCTGCGGGATTTAACTGCTTGGACGGCATAAAAGAGGTGGGTATTTCCGCTAAAAGTCTGTTCATTATGACGTTAGCTTCACTATCTGATCTGGATATAAAAAAGGCAAATGAAGCGATAAAAGATGCTAATATCCTGACTGATGCCGTTGAAGCGATAAATGAGCGAATACTGGCAGAAGAATGGAGTGTCAACGACAAAATACATACCCTCTCTATCATGGTGAGTTTAGGCAGGATGGCAAAGTATTGTGAGGATATAGCAGAAGTAACGATAAATATGGGTGTGAGTGTAGCCGGGGAATTGAGGCTTTAATTTAGGACGCAGATTCACGCATGAAACTATTTCCTCAAATTATCAAATGCCTTACGTTTAACTTCCGGTTTAGTGTCAAAATTAAATTCCATCATCATTGCATTCTCATTAAAATCCTGATTATCTGCGTTCATCTGCGTCCTATTTCAAAATTTTCTCTTTCTTGTGCCTCTGCGTTCTCCGTGTGCTCTGCAGTGAAATTTTAGGATCCGGCAATTTCACTACAAAATTCGACTGTGCCGCTATGTCATCGGTTAAAGTAATGGAAGATAAAAACAAAAAAATAAGAAAAATGAGTGAAGTTTTAAACTTCACTCCGTGACCTGTTCCGCTTCTACACTCGCACCTTCTTCCGGTTCAGGAGCCTCACTAGCAGGTGCTTCCACTGTCTCTACAACACTCTCCAGCTCAACAATTTGCAGCCCTCGTTCCGTCAACGCTTCTAGCTGTGCGTATACCTGTCTGTCGCGGTAATGCTTCATAGTCGCGGCTCCCGAAGGACATACGGAGTTACAGCCACCACAACCCTTACAAACCGCTTCATTAACCGTCATCACTTGCATCACCTCGTCAAGCTCGAGTGCACCGTACGGGCAGACCTCTGCACAAGTCCCACACCCTATGCAAATCTCTTCGTTTATCTGCGATATCGCGGGTTCTATCTTCGCCTTCAATTGTACCAAATATAGTAGTGAACCAGAAGCTGTCGCTTTGCCCTGTGCTATACTATCTGTTATATCTTTCGGACTCGCACAGCATCCCGCAATAAAAATACCATCTGTTGCGGTATCCACCGGTCTTAGTTTTGGATGTGCCTCCATCAAGAATCCATCAACAGATTTAGATAACTTTAGCATATCTATTATGCTCTCCACGCCCTGGTTGGGCTTCAGACCCATACCAAGCACCACGAGGTCCGCTTCCGTCTCATATGGCTCGCCAAGCAG